>CAZPJO010000119.1:523-7218 GCA_964586895.1 uncultured Roseicyclus sp. | reverse complement strand
TTGGCCAAACTGGGTCAGGCATAGAGCCCTATTCGGCGTCGGGCACAGCAAGCAGGTAGGCCGCAATCGCCGCGCGGTCCGCTTCGGTCAATTCGGCCAAGTTCAACACGACCGAGCGCATATGCCCGCCCGCGACGTCGAAGTCCGGGGTGAAGCCATCGTTGAGGTAGGCCGCGATCTCATTCGCTGACCAGCCAAGCGATGCGGGTGTGATGTTGGGGATGGTGCCACGCCCCGACGGGTCGGGCGCGCCCGCGAACCAGCGGCTGCGGTCGAGCCCGCCCAAGGCGCCGCGCGGTGTATGGCATTCGCCGCAATGGGCCAGCGCCTCGGCAAGATAGCGGCCCCGGGTTCCGTCGGCGCCCAGATCATTCTGCACCACGAAATCGTCCTGCGCAAAAGCCAAGTTCCAGACCCCGACCGCACGTCGGATGGAGAAGGGAAAACCCACGTCATGCGGCTCGGACGGGCGTTCGGAGGCGGGAAGCGTCTGCATGAAGGCGTAAAGGTCGACGATGTCCTGCCGTTCGGCCAGGCCATAGGCGGTGTAGGGGAAGGCGGGGTAATAATGATCGCCCTCGGGGCTGATCCCGTTTTGGACGGCGGTGACAAACTGGGCCAGGGTCCAGTTACCGATGCCATGGGTCGGATCGGTCGAGATATTGGGCGCGCGGAAGGTGCCGAAATCGCTTGGAAACGCCTGCCCACCGGACAGGATCAGGCGGGCGTCGCCCCCTGCGCCCTCTGCCTCGTGGCACGACGCGCATCCCCCCGCCCAGAAGATCGCTTCCCCCGCCGCCGGATCGCCCACCATCCCCGCCAAGTCCCCCTCGGGGATCGTCACGGGACGGGTCAGCCAGACCCCCGCCGCACAAACGGCGAGGATCACGAGGGCCAACAGGCGCAACAGCCCGCGCATGGATCAGTTGTTGGGCGCGCGGTAATCGTCGTGGCACGCTCCGCAGGCCGCACCGACCGGACCAAGGGCCCCCTGCATCGCCGCCAGCCCATCACCCGCAACCGCGGCCAAGCCTTCGGCCCCGGTGCCGAATTCGCCCCAGATCTCGAGCACGCGGCTGCCGTCTTCCCAGATCGCGGGCAGGGCGCGGGTGCCTTCGATGCTGGCGTTGTCGGTGCCCTCGGGCCAATGGAACCGCTGATCCAGACCGCTGATCGTCAACAGGTTGTCGGCGGCGGCCTGCGCGGCCTCGGCGTCATACTCGGTGTTGCCGCGCGCCATGTTGCCCAACACGCCCAAGTTGAGCGCCATCAACTGAAACTGACCCTGTCGCGCACCAACGGCGGGGTTCTGGTCTTGCGCGGATGCGGTCATGGCAACGCCACCGGCAAGGGCAGCGATCAGGAGAAGTCGGGTGGATTTCATGGAGTGGCTCCGAGATGTGTGTGGCTGACAGGTCGTCCTGTCAACGATGATAGACAGGTGCAACATTCCGTCAACTCACAACTCGGTGCATGCACGCAAGACGCCGGGCGCTTACCCCTCCATCGTGACCTTGCCGATATAGGGCAGGTTGCGGTTGCGTTGCGCGAAATCAATGCCGTAGCCCACGACAAATTCATCCGGGATCTCGAAGCCGATCCAATCCGCCTGAACCTCGACCTCGCGCCGTTCGGCCTTATCGAGGAGCGCGATGGTCTTCATCCGCGCGGGCGCGCGTTGTTGCAACAGCCCCACAACATGTTTCAGCGTGTGGCCGGTGTCGACGATATCTTCCACAACCAACACATCGCGCCCTTGAATTTCGCCGCGCAAGTCTTTGAGAATACGTACTTCCCGGCTGCTTTCCATGGCGTTGCCATAGCTTGACGCCTCAAGGAAATCGACCTCCACCGGCAGGTCGATCTCGCGGACCAGATCGGCGATGAACACGAACGATCCGCGCAGAAGGCCGACCACCACAAGCTTGTCGGTGCCGCGAAACTCGGCCTCAATCTCGCGGGCCAATTCCTCGATCCGGGCCGCGATCGCCTTGGCGGAGATCATCTTGCCGACACTGTAGCTTTGCTGCGCCATTTCGCCCCCAAATCCCCACGAAACCTTGTAATCGCCGGTCAGGTTTATGACATGACCCGCACGACGAAAAGGTTAAAGGGGCCCATGCCAAGCCATTCCGAAACCCGCAATCTGCCGTTCAGTGCCAAGCAGATGTACGATCTTGTGGCCGATGTCGGCCGCTATCCCGAGTTCATTCCATGGACCGTTGCGACCCGCGTGCGCAGTGTCGAGGACAAGGGGGATCACACCCTCATGCACGCCGATATGGTCGTGGGCTTCAAGATGTTCCGCGAAAAATTCCTCAGCCGCGTGGTTTTGTATGAAGAGGCCGGCAAGATCGACACCGCCTATGTCGATGGGCCGTTCAAATACCTGAATTCCAGTTGGCATTTCGTCGATACAGAGGCTGGCTGCGACGTGCATTTCGAGGTCGCGTTCGAGTTCAAGAACCGCCTTTTGCAGGGGGCTGCTGGCCTGTTCTTCATGGATGCGATGCAACGGATCGTGCGCGCGTTCGAGGCCCGGGCCGACGCGCTTTACGGATCAGACAGCGCCGAGACCGCCTGAACCGCGCCGCGCTCAGCCGTTCTTGACCGCGTCAAGCACCATGGCCAACGCATGCGCGACCGTCGTTTGCCGCACAATCGCCCGACCAGGCGCGCCGAATTGCACGGTCTCGACCCGCGTTTCGCGCCCCGACTTTGCCAGTCCGAAGCAAACCATGCCCTCCGGTTTCGCCACGGTCCCGCCGGGCCCCGCGACGCCCGTGACCGACACCGCGACCTGTGCGTTTGACTGCGCCAAAGCGCCCTCCGCCATCGCGCGGGCCACCGGCTCGGACACCGCGCCATGGTCGGTGATCAGGGCCGGGGGCACGCCCAACATCTCGGTCTTGGCGGCGTTGGAATAGGTCACGAAGCCCCGGTCGAAGACATCTGAGCTTCCCGCGACATCCGTGATGGCCCCCGCGATCAGTCCGCCGGTGCAGCTTTCCGCCGTCGCCATCATCAGGCCCGCATCCCGCAGCGCCGTGATCACCGCCTCGGCGCTCACGCGAACACCAGATGCGCAAGAACCGCCGCCAGCGCCACGATCATCGCTGCAAGCCATCCCGCGATCACATCATCGGCCATGATCCCGAAGGCCCCGTGTTGGCGATCGGCCCATCCCACCGGGCCGGGTTTGAGAATGTCGAATGCCCTGAACGCCACGAACGCCGTGATCAGCCCGGGATAAAGCGCCAGAATATCCGCCCCGTTCAGCGTCGCGCCGACCGAGACCGGCCAAAGCGCCACCCATTGGCCGGCCAGCTCGTCGATGACGATTTCGCTGGGGTCATCGGAGGATGTGCCGACCTCGACCCGCACCGCCCAATAGCCCAGTGCCGTCACCGCAAGCGTCGCCAGCACCAGCAAAAGCGCGCCGCCCGCCATGTGCACCAACACGCCCAGGCCAAGCGCCACCAGGCTTCCCCATGTGCCGGGCGCAGGGCGCAGCAGGCCCACACCGCCCAATGTCGTGATCATGCGGGTCATTTCGCCACCAATGTAACCGTGGCCATCGCCGCGATCCCTTCTTCGCGCCCGGTGAAGCCCAGACGCTCGGTCGTGGTTGCCTTGACCGACACGCGCCCGACCTCGACGCGTAACAACTCTGCCAGGCGCGCGCGCATCGCCGCGGCCACGGGGCCGATCTTGGGGCGCTCGCACATCAAGGTCAGGTCGGCATTTGAAATCGCAAAGCCCCGCTTGGTGGCCAAGTCAACGGCATGGCTCAGGAAGATGTGGCTTGCCGCGCCCTTCCATTGCGGATCGCTCGGGGGGAAATGCGTGCCGATATCGCCCTCGGCCAATGCGCCATAAATCGCGTCGGTCACGGTATGAAGGCCCACATCGGCGTCGGAATGCCCTTGCAGGCCACGCCCGTGGGGCACCGAAACGCCGCAAAGCCAGACCTGATCGCCGGGGCCGAACCTGTGTACGTCGAACCCGTTGCCCACCCGAATGTCCATCTTTCCGCCTTTCAACAACGCCTCCGCCCGCGCGAAATCCTGCGGGCCGGTGATCTTCAGGTTGGCCTCATCACCCGGAACGATGGCGACGCCAACACCCATTGCGCGGGCCACTTCCACGTCATCGGCGGG
Organism: uncultured Roseicyclus sp.; assembly: GCA_964586895.1. Classification (GTDB taxonomy): domain Bacteria; phylum Pseudomonadota; class Alphaproteobacteria; order Rhodobacterales; family Rhodobacteraceae; genus Gymnodinialimonas. Next base: position 3,058 of record CAZPJO010000119.1, on the reverse strand, counting down.
CGTGCCGTCAAACGCGTCATGCGCCGCGACAATCGTTTGCAATTCAAAGCCCTGCGGCGTCTGCGCGCGCCAAAGGCCATGGCGATCCTGCGTGCCGTCGACCGTGGTTGTGCCGCGCCAAAGCGCATCCGTGACGGGCAGGGCGGGCGCCGCGGCACCGTGTGCACGCACGCCGTCGATCACCGCCGAGATGACGTCCGGCGTCACGCAGGGCCGGGCCACATCGTGGATCAACACCATGCCATCCGCACAGGCGGCCAATCCCGCCCGCACCGACGCCGCGCGATCCGCGCCGCCATGGACCACCCGCACCCTTGCGGGAAGTGCGGCCGCGTTAGCCAGATCCGCATCCTCGGGATGGATCACCAACACCACGCCGATCCCCGCCGGATGCGCCAAAAACCGCGAGACGCTCCAGTCCACGACGCTGCGTCCCGCGATCATCTGCCATTGCTTTGGCACATCGCCACCCGCCCGCGTGCCGCGTCCGGCGGCCACGATCACGGCGGTCAGGCAAGGGGGCGTTTCAACCATGGGTTTGGTGATAGGCGAGGCGCATTGCGCACACAATCCGATATCCACCTGTCCGCTTTTTGGGCGCAACGCCTAATTATTGCGCAAATGCACAGAGCCATGCAATTAGAAGGCCCTGCCACTTTGTCTTCCGCCAGATACAGCCCTATCCAAAAGGGCAATCGCACAAGGATTAAGCGCCCTGACCCTGACACTCGCCGATATCGCGCTCGACCCGCCGGTTTTGCTGGCCCCGATGGCCGGGATCACGGATCTGCCGTTTCGTCGGCTGGTCGCACGGTTCGGGGCCGGTCTGGTCGTGTCCGAGATGGTCGCCAGTCAGGAGATGGTCGAAGCGAAAGCATCCGTGCGCGCGCGCGCCGAACTTGGCTTTGGCGAACAGGCGACCGCAGTGCAGATCGCGGGGCGCGAGGCGCATTGGATGGCCGAGGCCGCGCGCATCGCTGCCGGGCAGGGGGCCCGGATCATCGACATCAACATGGGCTGCCCCGCCAAGAAGGTCACCGGCGGCATGTCCGGATCGGCCCTGATGCGCGATCCGGACCATGCGCTGCGCCTGATCGAGGCGGTGGTGAGCGCGGTTGATGTGCCGGTCACGCTCAAGACCCGGTTGGGGTGGGACGACGACCTTATGAACGCGCCTGCGCTGGCCCGGCGCGCCGAAGCGGCGGGAATTCGAATGGTCACGATCCATGGCCGCACGCGGTGCCAATTCTACAAGGGCGTGGCGAATTGGTCGGCGATCCGCGCAGTCAAAGACGCCCTCACCATCCCCGTCATCGCCAATGGCGACATCGTCGATGCACCGTCGGCGATGCAGGCGCTGCGATGTTCGCAGGCCGACGGCGTGATGGTCGGGCGCGGCATTCAGGGCGCGCCATGGCTGTTGGCCGAGATCGGGGCAAGCCTTTATGGCTCCACGCCTCCTGCAATCCCGCAGGGTGGCGAATTGACTGACATGGTGGCGGGCCATTACGAGGATATGCTGTCGTTTTACGGCACGGCGCTTGGCCTCAAGGTCGCGCGCAAGCACCTCGGCTGGTACATGGAGGCCTGCGCGACACCGCGTGACCTTCGCAAACGGGTGCTGACCGAAACCGATCCTCGCGTGGTGTTGGCGACGCTTCCCCTGGTGTTGGCCCCCGGCCTGAGGGCGGTGGCATGATTTTTCCGACACAAGCCCTTTGGTCGTCACTGCCGATCCCGGCGCTGATGCTTGATGCGGAGGACCGTATTGTCGATGTGAACCTGGCCGCCGAATTCTTCCTCAACACCTCGCGCCGCAGCCTGTTGGACCACCCGGTCTGGGACAAGATTTTCGTGGACGCCCCGTTGGAAGAGAGTTTCGCGCGCGTGCGTGTCGCGCAGGCCCCGCTGTTCGTGAACGCGGTCGATGTCGGCACCGGCAGCCGCAAGCCGGTGTCGTGTGATGTGCAGATCGCAAGCCTTGGCGATCATCCCGACCATGTGCTGGTGCTTTTGGAAAGCCGTGAGATGCAGGGCCGCATGGACCGTGCGCTCTCCTCCAAGACCGCTGCGAAATCCGCCATCGGCATGGGCGAAATGCTCGCCCACGAGATCAAGAACCCGCTGGCCGGGATCACCGGCGCGGCACAGCTTTTGTCCATGAACCTAAGTCAGGATGACCTTGAGCTCACCGATCTGATTGTCAGCGAAAGCCGCCGGATTGTGACACTCTTGGAGCAGGTAGAGCAGTTTGGAAACATCACAGCGCCTGATCTTGGCCCTGTTAACATACATGATGTGCTGGACCGCGCGCGCCGCTCGGCGCTGGTTGGATTTGCCGCCAATATGACCATCGAAGAACAATACGATCCGTCGCTGCCACTGGCGCAGGGCGATCATAACCAGCTGCTTCAGGTCTTGCAAAACCTGCTCAAGAACGCGACCGAGGCGGCGGGAAAAGACGGCGGCACGATCACCCTGCATACCTATTACGAACAATCCTTGCGTGTCCACCGCGATGACGGATCGGGCAAA
>CAZPJO010000119.1:0-513 GCA_964586895.1 uncultured Roseicyclus sp. | reverse complement strand
CCGCTTCAGATCGAAGTGATCGATGATGGTCCGGGTCTGCCCGAGGACATCGCCAATGATCTTTTTGAGCCGTTCGTATCGGGACGTGAGAATGGCACTGGCCTTGGCCTTGCCCTCACCGCCAAGATCATTTCCGACCATGATGGTTGGATATCCGTAAGCTCGGTGCCCGGGCGAACCATATTTCGTATTTCCCTGCCACGCGCAGATAAAAGCCAGGAGAACAGCTGATGGATGGCACGGTTTTGGTTGCAGATGACGACCGCACGATCCGCACCGTTTTGACACAGGCGCTCACGCGTGCCGGGTGCCGGGTGCATGCAACCTCTTCGCTGACCACGCTGATGCGGTGGGTGGATGAGGGCAAAGGCGACGCCGTCATCACCGATGTGATGATGCCCGATGGAAATGGCCTGGAGATGCTGCCCAAAATTGCACAGGATCGCCCGGGCCTGCCGGTCATCGTGATCTCGGCGCAAAACACTATCATGACCGCGATTCAGGCCGAAGAGG
>CAZPJO010000118.1:0-7469 GCA_964586895.1 uncultured Roseicyclus sp. | reverse complement strand
CCTATGAGGAACATCGCGGCCCGATCCGGGACAAGAAGGTCGTCTGGTGCGGCGACGGCAACAACGTCTTCGCCTCCTTCGCCCATGCGGCGGGGCAGTTTGGTTTCGACCTGACCTTCTCCGGCCCGCAGACACTTGACCCCGAAAAGGTCTTCCTCGACGAGGCGCGCGCCAAGGGCGTCCGTGTCGAAATCGAGCGCGACCCGGCCAAGGCCGTCGCGGGGGCCGACCTCATCGTCACCGACACCTGGGTGTCGATGCATGACAGCCAGACCGCCCGCGAACGCCGCCACAACCAACTGCGCCCCTATCAGGTCAACGATGCGTTGATGAACCATGCGAAACCCGACGCGCTTTTCATGCATTGCCTGCCTGCGCATCGAAACGAAGAAGTCACCGATGCCGTCATGGACGGTCCGCAATCGGTGATCTTCGACGAGGCCGAGAACCGCCTGCATGCGCAAAAGGCGATCATGCGCCATTGTCTGGGCGTCTGACCGCGCGGCCTTGCGTCAGGTGATCATGCGATCCGGATCCTGCGCGCCAGACTCCTTGATATGCAACGCCGCCAATTGCGTATCGACGCGCTTCAGGCTGCCGGGACGGTAGGGTTTGGACGCCGTCGCATCCTGCGCCCACCGCATATGCACAGAGCCGTGCAACTCTTCGATCCGGTCCGGCCCTTTGCGGTCCACCGGATTGCGCCGGGTGATCCATTCCGACAGGCCTGTGCGCGGCTCCTTGAAATTGTGCAACGGCCCGTTCGGATCCTGATCCTTGCGGATGCTGTCCAGCGCACTTGGCTCAAAGGCCAGCTTCGCCGTCGCAGCCCCCTCGATGATCCATTCCAGCGCGATACTCGACAGGTCGCGGATATCGCCACCGCCCCCGACCGAGCCGTGATCGCCAAGAAAGAACTTCTCCTGATAGAGCGCGTCATCCCCGATGCTGAGCGGTTTGAGCTCGTCCGACAGGGTCCAGCGTGTCGGCTCGAACGTGCGCCGCCGCTCGTCGAGCGCAATCGCATGGCGCGCCGATTTCACCATCCGCGACAGTTTGGTGTTATGGAACGCGTATTTGCCCCCGGTCAGCATCCGCATCAGACGCAGCTGCTTGGGCACGCCCAAGGCCCCGACCGTGTCCCACACGCCAAGGTAGGCCAATTGCACCATCGGGGCATCGGGCATGTTTTCGCGTTTGCGATGCTCGGCCTCTTTCTCGCTTGTCACGACACGCAACGATACGCGCGAGCGGAAATGAAAACTCTCGATGCTGTCGGGAAAAGTGGTCTTGTCGCCCCGGGTCCGATAGCGCGCGACAGCCTCGGGCAATTGATCCAGGAAATCGCGCCCGATGATGCCGGTCGAGCGGACGAACCCCGCCAGCGACCGCGCCGTGAAGGCCCCGCGCGAGAAGCCGAAGATGTAAATCTCGTCGTCGGGTTCATACAGGAACACAAGGTGCCGGTAGGCCTCGATCACGTTGTCCATCAACCCCCAACCCAGCGCGCCGCCAAGCAGTTTGTCGGACCACCGCGCCAGCCGTGTGACCCCGCGCCCCGATCCGACGCCCTCGATATAGATCGGCACCTGCACCACGCCGTCGTCGTCTTGTGGCCGCAAAGCGCGGGCCAGGCGCACGACATTCGTGGGGTCTTTGGCATCCGAGTTGTTCCAGGTGCCGTCGCACAGGATGACGATCCGTTTCATCGCAAAGCTCCCTTCGGGGGTCGGGCCATGCCAAAAGCATACCCGCTTTTCGATATTCGCGAAACGCTTGCGCGACACCTGCGATTGCGGCAGGGCTTGCGCAGACGCGCTTTCGCCCGGTTCCCCAATGTCCGACACGCCCCTTATCCGCCCCTCGCAAAGCCATGCCATTGCCTTCATGCTCTGCGCGACGGCGTTCATTGCGGCCACCACGCTGCTGGCCAAAGCGTTGGGAACCGACGCGCTTGGCCCGCCCCTGCATCCGGTTCAGGTCACGTTCGGGCGTTTCCTTTTTGCCTGGATCGCGATCGCCACCTTCGTCGCGGTAACCCGGCACCGATTGACCCGTCCGCACGTGGGCCTGCATGTGGGCCGCACCCTTTGCGGCGTGATTGGCGTGACGCTGATGTTCGCCGCCGTCGCCGCGATCCCGCTGGCGGACGCCACCGCGATCAGCTTTCTCAATCCGGTGTTCGGCATGATCCTTGCGATTCCGCTTTTGGGCGAGAAGGTCGGGAAATGGCGTTGGCTGGCCGCGGTCATTGCCTTCGCCGGGGCCTTGATCCTGATCCGGCCCGGCGCGGGTAGCGTGCAGATCGGCGCGATCCTCGCTCTTGGTGCGGCGCTGGCGCTGGGGCTGGAGCTGACGTTCATCAAGCGCCTCTCGGGCCGTGAACGCCCCGTGCAGATCCTGTTCATCAACAACACCATCGGCCTCACAATCATCAGCGTCGCGGTGCTCGGCGTCTGGCAAAGCCCGACGCAGGCGCAATGGATGGCCCTCGCGGGTCTCGGCTTCATCATGGCCGCCGCTCAGGCCTGTTTCGTGAACGCCATGGCCCGCGCCGATGCAAGTTTCGTGACGCCATTCTCCTACCTGACATTGGTCTTTGCCGCGCTCTACGATCTTGCTGTGTTCGGAACAATGCCCACTGGCCTGTCGCTTCTGGGGGCCGGGATCATCATCGCGGGCGCCGCCCTTATGGCCTGGCGTGAGCGGGTCAATCGGGCCGACATGGACGCCCTTCCATGACGCGCACCCTGACACGGCACCCGACCGGCCCGTCCTTGCGCCCACCATCATGCGCAGCTTCGCCTTGCCACCACCGGCCCGACCGATAGAATGGGGCTTCCTTTTCGGGGTTTGCCACACCATATGTGCGAGCCGACCCTACGACGCCGCGCACCACCCGCGCCCAAATATCGGAACGCAAGCATGTCCTGGACCGACGACCGTGTCGAATTGCTGAAAAAGATGTGGGGCGAAGGCCAGTCGGCCAGCCAGATCGCCAAGGAATTGGGCGGCGTCACACGCAATGCCGTGATCGGCAAGGTGCATCGTCTGGGCCTGTCGAACCGCTCGGGCGGGGGTGGCACCTCGGCGCCGTCCAAACCTGCCGCCGTGAAAGAGGCACCGGCCCCCAAGGCACCGCCAGCCGCAGCCGCCCCCAAGCCCGCGGCGGAGCCCAAACCTGCAGCCGCCCCCGCGCCGACACCCGCAGTGCGCCCATCCAACGTGACCGCCCTGCGCAAGCCCATCGCCCCCGCAGGCCAGCCCCTGCCGCCGCAGCCCTCGGCCAACGAGATCAGCCCAGAGGCGCTCGCCAAGGTCAATGAAGTCGAAAAACACGCCAAGCGCATCAGCCTGATGGAATTGACCGAACGCGTTTGCAAATGGCCCATCGGCGACCCGGCCACAGAAGATTTCTATTTCTGCGGCCTGCCCGTGCAGCAGGGCAAACCCTATTGCGAGGCCCATGTCGGGGTGGCGTTCCAACCTATGTCGTCGCGCCGCGACCGGCGTCGGTAAGCGTCCGGATCGCCCACTTTCGCGATGTAGTGGGCGGCAAACGGCCGTGTTCAAGCCTTCGTGATTGGTGCGTGGAAGTCCGTTAGCCCTAGGGTTCGAGAACCCCGGGGACAGGAAGCAATGGCATGGCACGCAAAAAGAAGAAGTCTCGCAAGTCGCAGGCCACACGGCCCGCAGACTCCGCACCACCCAAGGTAAACCGCCGCGATACCTTGCGCCTCCTACGCAGCGCCGCCATAGGCCTGCCGGTTCTCGGCGTGGCGGGATATTTCGGCACCAATTATGTTCAGGCCTCGATCTGCGAATTCGACCTCACCAAGATCGGCGACGGCGTGCCGTCGGTCGTGCAGGTTCACGACCCGCAATGCCCGCTCTGCCTCGACCTGCAACGGCAGACCCGCCGCGCCCTCCGCCCCTACGATGACGATGATTTCCACTTTCTGGTGGCCAATGTCGCAACGCTGGACGGCCGGCTGTTCGCACAGAATCACGGTGTTCCCAACGTGACCTTGGTGCTTCTGGATGGCGGTGGGCGTCATGTCGGAACGGTGCGTGGACCTATCGATGACGACAGCCTGCGCGCCTCTATTGCCGCGCATCTGGACGAATACGGCTAGATCGCGCGGCTCCGCGCAGGGCCATGGACGGCGCTATTTGCGCCCATACGACGCCGCGTCACCCGATGGCCTATCGACAGTGTCGCGCGACCTCGCGCTCGCGCAGTCCCGTCGCGACCAACAAACACCGATCGCGCGCCTCATAGTAATAGCCGCGCGCGTACCACATGACGGCCGCGTCGATGTCGCCGTCACTCACCAGCCACGCCCCCCGCAAATACCGCCCCGCGTATTCTAGGTTCACCCGGGGATCGAGCAAATCGTTTGGCTGACCGTCGAACCCCATCGTCCGCGCAGTTTCCGGCAGGATCTGCATCAACCCGTAATACGGCCCCGCGCGCGCATCCGCGCGGTAGTCGCTTTCGCGCTGGATCACGCGGTGCAACAGCGCCGTGGGGATGTCATGGCGCGCGGCGTATTCATTGACCAACGCGCGCATTTGCGGCGTCTCACCGGGATAAAGGTCCGCGACCGGTGCCGGCGGGTCGCCACGCGATCCCCTCTCGCCACGGTCGAACAAGCCGACACCCCCGCAGGCCGACAGGCTCAGGCAAAGGGACAAGATCATAACGGGTCGCAACATGCTCAATCCTCGGTTTCTTCGTCAACAGGCGGCTCTGGTTCCGCCTCTTCGTCCGGCACAGTCACCACAAGCGGCCCTCCCAGGATCCGCGCGACCTCTGCGGCGCGGGCCCGTTCCTCTGCCGCTGCCGCCGCGCGGGCTTCAAGTACGGCCGCATCGGGCACAACCTCCAGCGCATCCCATGGGCCCGCAATCACAACCGGCACCGGCAATTCACGCTCGGGCCAAAGGTCCGGGGCCAAACGATATGCCGTTTCACGCTGTGCCAGATCAACGCGCCCCTCGCCAATCATCGCCCCCCAAGGCGCATCAAGACGCAGGTCTTCGCCGATCACCACCCCGCCACGGATCCGAAATTCGGCCAGCACGCGGTCAAACTCCGTCGTCTCGGCCCGCACGCCCGCGTTCAGCGCCGCCCCGCGAAGGTCGACCCCGGCAAGCCGCCCCTGCCCAACGCTCAGATCGCCCTCGCCCTCAAGCCCGTCGAGGATAGTGTAAAGGTCGTCGCCGACCCCCAGAAATTCGATCGAAGCCGACCCCCGCCCCGTCAACGGCGCGGCGCCCAACAGCGCCTGCAACAAGGGCCCGGCCTGCGCATTTGCCAACAACAGGTCCCCACCGACGGACAGCCCACCGCGCCCGTTGATGACGAATTGCCCGGCCAATTGCCCCTGCGCCAACCCGATCTGGGCCACGTCGAACACAAGTCGCCCGCGCGTCAGGCCGACCCGCATATCCAACCCCTCAAGCGCCAATGCGCCAAGGCTGAGCGTTTCAGCCCGCACGGTCAGGTCCGCGTCGAGTGCGAACAATCCGGCCACGTCATAGGGGGCACGCGACCACGCGCCGTCTGGCGCAAGCGCGGTCATGTCAAACGCTTCACCCAACCCGATGCGACCGCCCGTGATGGTGCCGCGCAGCAGCGGGCGATCCTCTCCCGGCACCAGATCGAAGGCCGCGTTCAATTCCGTCTCGCCCAACCCCACACGTCCGTCGCGCAGGTGAAGCGATCCACCCTCCGTCACCGACACATCGCCCGTCACGGCCAGCGCATCCCCCGACAGCCGCGGGACGACATCCGGCACCTCGCGCCCAAGCAGGGACAAAACCGGGGTCAGGTCACTGGCCTCCAACGCGACCGCGCCCTCCGCGCCGCTGCCCAAACCCGCACGTCCGTTGAACTGCAACCGCCCCTCGGGCCAGACCAGGTCAAGGCGCATAGGTTGCGCATTGCCCTCGAAAAAGCGCGCCGCCTGCGTGATCGTGCCGGACAATTCCATCAATTGCCCCGCAGCCATCGCCGACGTGGTGAAGGCCGCCGATCCGCTTGCCCCTTCGTCCAGATCCACGCGGGCCGTCACCTGCCGAAGGTCGATCGATCGCCCCGTTGCCGCGTCTTCGTACCGGACCCGCGCCTCGCGCATCACCGCCTCGCGCAGGATCAGCGGCAACAACGACGTCGCCCCGTTCCGCCAGGACATGCGCCCATCCCCGGACCGGATCAAACGCAACGCCGCACCCGTCAATTCGACGCGGTCCACCGTGCCTTCGCCGCCAAAAATCGCGCCCCAGCCGACCCGCAAGGTAGCCTCCTCCGCCCGGAGCAAAGGGGTGGGTCCGGCCCAGTCGGGGTTCGCAACCTCAAGTCCCGTCACCGTGATCATCAGGTCGGGCCAAAGGGTCGGGCGCGTGGCGGCGTCGATGGTGATCTCGCGATCCGTCTCCTCGGCCAGCCGGTCGAGGGCAACCTGCGCCAACCGTTCTGCCGGAAGCGCAAGGAACACCACCACCACCAACAGGGCGAGCGCGAAGAAGGATCCCAGAATTGCGAAAAGTAGGCGCATCGCTTGATGTCTCTGCCTTTGGCCATGCCGCTGCTCAAGACCGCAGCCTATCGCCCCGCGCACGCCGCGCCCATCCCGAACTTGCCCCATGCGCAAGCCCTTGCCGAGGCGGAGGGGCTTTCACATCAGACGCCCGCGCGATATGGCAGGCGCATGGCTCAAAACCCTCCCAACCTTCGCCCAGATCTGGCCCGCGCGGCAGTGCCCGAGGCCACGCGCCCGGGGCAGCCACGCATCGGAATGGTCTCGCTCGGATGCCCCAAAGCCCTTGTGGACAGCGAGCGCATCCTGACGCGCCTGCGTGCCGAAGGCTACGCGATCAGCCCCGATTACAGCGGCGCAGACGCCGTGATCGTGAACACCTGCGGCTTTCTCGACAGCGCCAAGGCCGAAAGCCTCGATGCCATCGGCGAGGCGCTCGAAGCCAATGGCAAGGTGATCGTCACCGGATGCCTGGGGGCCGAGGCCGATTACATCACCGGTGCGCATCCCAAGGTTCTCGCCGTGACCGGACCGCACCAATACGAACAGGTGCTTGATGCGGTCCACGATGCCGTTCCGCCCGCGCCGGACCCGTTCATCGACCTCCTGCCGCCATTCTGCGCGAGGCGGAGAAACTGGTGGAGGCAGGCGTCAAGGAAATCCTGGTGATTTCTCAGGACACATCCGCCTATGGCACCGATTGGAAAGGCCGGGATGAGAAATTTCCGATCCTCAATCTATCCCGCGACTTATCCACGCTCGGCGCCTGGATCCGCTTGCACTATGTCTATCCCTATCCCCATGTGCGCGACCTGATCCCGATCATGGCGGACCCGGCGAATGGCCTGTTGCCATACCTTGATATCCCGTCTCAGCACGCCCCACCGGCCACGCTCAAACGCATGGCGCGGCCCGCGGCCGCGT
>CAZPJO010000117.1:2294-7488 GCA_964586895.1 uncultured Roseicyclus sp. | reverse complement strand
GCCACAACCGACGAATCCACACCGCCCGACATCGCCACGACGACGCGCGTGTCTTGCGGGGCTTTCGCGAAGCCAAGGGAATTCAGGCCGTCGGGCCGGTCGAGCGCCATGGGATTTGCCTTAGATCTGGAAGCTGCCGCAGGCATATAGTGAAAACCCGAGCTATCTCAAGCCACGCTTACCCGATCTTAAGGCTCGTGGGTCAAGGTGCACACGACCCAAGACCAAGACCGATGAGGCCGAGATGTACATTCGAAAGATCCAGGGGCCGCATGCGGTGACGTTGCCCGACGGAACCACATTGACCCGATCCGACCTGCCATCGCCCACCACGACACGGTGGGTTGCAAGCCGGAAAGCTGCGGTTGTTCACGCCGTCGATGGGGGGCTGATGACCGCCGAGGACGCGATTCGCACCTATGCGTTGTCCGAAGAGGAGCTTTCAAGCTGGCGAACTGCGGTTCTTCAGCATGGGGAAAAAGCTTTGAAAACAACGGCATTGCAGAAATTTCGCCAATAAGTGATCAAAAAAAGCGTTGTTTTGAACAAAATGCACTTCGACGGTAACGTGGTATTAACCATTTCGACCAACAGTTAACGCAACAACTGAGATAAATTGGAGAGAGCTGATGCGGGTTCTGCTAGTCGAAGATGATCACACCACCTCGCGCAGTATCGAGATCATGCTGAAACATGCGAACCTGAACGTCTATTCAACAGACCTCGGGGAAGAGGGAATGGACCTCGCCAAGCTTTACGATTACGACATCATCCTCCTTGACCTGAATCTTCCTGACGTCTCCGGCCACGAGGTTCTGCGTCACCTGCGTACCGCGCGGGTCGAGACGCCGATCCTGATCCTTTCCGGCCTTGATGATCCCGAAAACAAGCTTAAAGGCTTCGGCTTCGGTGCAGATGACTACCTGACCAAACCGTTCCACCGCGAAGAGCTTGTGGCCCGCATTCACGCGATCATCCGCCGCTCCAAGGGGCATGCGCAATCGGTCATCAACACTGGCCTGATCTCGGTCAATCTCGACGCCAAGACGGTCGATGTTGAAGGCACGCCGGTGCATCTGACGGGCAAGGAATACCAGATGCTGGAACTGCTTTCGCTGCGCAAAGGCACGACGCTTACCAAAGAGATGTTCCTCAACCACCTCTATGGTGGGATGGACGAGCCCGAATTGAAGATAATCGACGTCTTCATCTGCAAGCTGCGCAAGAAACTGGCCGAAGCGACGGGCGGCGAGACCTATATCGAAACCGTCTGGGGGCGCGGATATGTCCTGCGCGATCCGGTCAGCGGGACCTCTCAAATGGATATGGCGGCAACTGGCTGAGCTTCCTGAACCAGCATCTTGTTGCGAAACAAGCCCCGGTCGCATCACCGGGGCTTTTTTTGTGACCTCAGGTTCGCGAAATCGGGCGGCTCTCTGGACCAACTCGTCAGCGGGACCTATCACCCAATGAGGCATGCAGACGTCCGGGGGGAGTGGCCATGGCGAAAAACAGCGACACGGGCGACACTGATTTGGACAAGCTCGACGAAGCGGCTGCGAAAAAGCGGCTTGCGGAGTTGGCGCAGCTTCTGGCGTCTGCCAACGCTGCCTATTATCAGGACGACGCACCGGACCTTAGCGATGCTGAATACGATGCGCTCAAGCGCGAGAATGCCGCGATCGAGGCGCATTTTCCCACCCTTAAACGCGCGGACAGCCCATCTGAAAAAGTCGGCGCGGCCCCCGCATCGGGGTTTGCGAAAATCACCCATTCTGAGCGAATGTTGTCACTTTCCAACGCGTTCGACGCCGAGGATGTGCAGGATTTCGTCGCCGGCATCCGGCGCTACCTGGGTCTGACCGAGGACGCCACGCTGCCGTTTACCGCAGAGCCCAAGATTGACGGCCTGTCCCTGTCGTTGCGGTACGAGGGGGGCGCGCTTGTCCACGCCGCAACGCGCGGAGATGGCGCGGTGGGCGAGAACGTGACAGCCAATGCGCGTACGATCGACGATATCCCGACGACGCTGGACAATGCGCCGGATCTTCTCGAAGTCCGCGGCGAAGTCTACATGGCGCACGCAGATTTCACGGCCCTTAACACGCGCCAGGCCGGGGCCGGGGACAAGGTCTTCGCCAATCCGCGTAACGCAGCGGCGGGGTCCTTGCGGCAACTGGATGCCACGATCACGAAAGCGCGGCCTCTGAAATTTTTCGCCTATGCCTGGGGCGCGCTGAGCACGCCGTTGGCGTTGACACAGACCGATGCCCTCGCAACGCTCAAGGCCCTTGGTTTCCAGATCAATGACCGCACCAGAACCTGTGCAAACTGCGAGGAGATGCTGGCCCATTATGCCAGCATCGAGGAGGATCGCGCGGCGCTCGGTTACGACATCGACGGGGTGGTCTACAAGGTCGATGACCTCGGCTATCAACGGCGTCTCGGCATGCGGTCTACCACGCCGCGTTGGGCGATTGCCCACAAATTCCCCGCCGAGCTGGCCTGGACCCGGCTTGAGGCGATCGACATTCAGGTCGGTCGGACCGGCGCGCTCAGCCCCGTCGCGCGGTTGACGCCCGTGACCGTGGGCGGCGTGGTTGTGTCGAATGCGACGCTTCACAACGAAGATTATATCGCGGGCCGGGATGCCAATGGCGCACCGATCCGCGTCGATGAAAGCGGCAACGACAAAGATATCCGCGTGGGCGACACCGTGCAGATCTACCGCGCGGGCGACGTGATCCCCAAGGTCGCGGATGTCGATCTTGCCAAACGGCCCGCCGATGCAAAGCCCTTTGTGTTTCCGACCGTTTGTCCGGAATGCCAAAGCCAGGCGATCCGCGAGGAAGGCGACGCGGTGCGCCGCTGCACCGGTGGTCTGATCTGTCCGGCGCAAGCGGTGGAAAAGCTGAAACATTTCGTGTCACGCGCGGCGTTCGACATCGAAGGGCTCGGGGCCAAACAGATCGAGGCGTTCCACCATTTGGGTTGGGTCGATGCGCCAGCCGACATCTTCACCCTTCGCTCGCGTGATACGGAGGGAAAGCTGCTTTGCCCCGCAGCCCAGCAGGTCGCGTTCTGGCAGCGTGGCGCTACACCCGAAGAGGTCGCGCAGCGTTTGGTCGATCGTCGCGAGATGCTCACCACAATGGGGATCGACCCGCTTGTCGAATACGAGGCTGCGCTGGACACATTATCGGTTCGACCGCTTTCCAAGATCAAATCCTGGGGCGAGAAATCCGCCGAAAACCTGTTCCAGGCGATTGAGGAAAAACGCGAAATCCCGTTGGCGCGCCTGATATTCGCCCTTGGCATCCGCCATGTCGGCGAGGTGGCCGCCGCAGATCTCGCGCGCCATTTCACCACGTGGGAGGCCTTGGCGAATACGGTCGATGCGGCCGCTGCGGCGGCGGTTGCGCATCGCGCCGCGGAAGAAGCCATCATGGCCGAACGTGCGGGGGCAGCCGACGAAGGGCGTCGGCCCAACCTGGTTGCGGCGCGCGACGCCGCCTGGGCAGATACGCCACCCGACGCCAAGGCGGCTTGGGACGATTTGATAGGGATCGACGGGATCGGGGCCATTGTTGCCGTGTCGCTGGTCACGACGTTTCAGCAGAAATCCGAGCGTGACTCCATCGATGCCTTGGTCGCGCATTTGACGCCCATCGCCCCCGAAGCGCGCGCAACCGATAGCCCGGTCGCGGGCAAAACGGTGGTGTTCACAGGCAGCCTTGAGAAGATGACCCGGGCCGAGGCGAAGGCGCGGGCGGAATCCCTTGGCGCGAAAGTGTCGAGTAGTGTTTCGGCCAAGACCGACCTGCTGGTGGCCGGTCCGGGGGCCGGATCCAAGGCCACCAAGGCGGCCGAACTTGGCATCGAGACCATGGACGAAGACGGCTGGCTGGCGTTGGTGGGCGATGGTTGATCACATCCCGAAAGGTCGTCCCGAGATCCTGTTTCCCCTGTTCGCGGGGTTGGAAACGCTGGACGGGGTTGGGCCGAAGACGGCGAAAAACTATGCCGGTATCGGGGTGGAAACGCCCAAGGACCTGATCCTGACCCTGCCCAATTCCGGGTTGGACCGGACCCGCCGCGCCTCCATCCGGGAGGTGCCCTTGCCCGGACCCGCCACGGTCGAAGTCACCATTGGCGCGCATCACAAGCCGCGCGGGCGTGGGCCGTACCGGGTCGATGTGGAGGATGCGCAAACCGCGTTTCAGTTGGTCTTTTTCCATGCCCGTGGCGATTACCTGGAAAAACAATTGCCGGTCGGGAGCCGCCGGGTCGTCTCAGGCAAGGTGGAGCTTTACGACGGCATCGCCCAGATGGCCCATCCCGACCACATGCTTCAACCAGAAGAGGCCGCGCAAATTCCCGCATTCGAGCCGGTGTATCCGTTGGCCCAAGGGCTGACGCAGCGCGGCGTGCAAAAGGCGGTGACCTCGGCCCTGAGCAAGGCGGAATATCTTGGCGAATGGGTCGATCTGGATTTGCGCAAGGAGCGCAATTGGCCCGCTTGGGCCGATGCGATCGCGCAAGTGCATGCGCCTGCCTCGATCGCCGACCTGAGCCGCGCGACACCTGCGCGCCAACGCCTCGCCTATGACGAATTGTTCGCCCATCAATTGACCCTGTCGCTGGCCCGCGCGCATCGCCGCAAGAAACCCGGTTTGATCAGTGCGGGCGACGGCGCGTTGCGTCGCAAGGTTTTGGCCGCATTGCCCTATGAGCCGACCGGCGCGCAGACCCGCGTGATGGAGGAGATCGCCACAGATATGTCCACGCGCCACCGGATGAACCGGCTGCTGCAGGGGGATGTCGGATCGGGCAAGACGCTTGTCGCTCTGATGGCGCTTTTGGTTGCGGTGGAGGCAGGCGGGCAGGGGGTGATGATGGCGCCGACCTCGATCCTGGCCGGGCAGCATTACCTGAACCTCAAGCCGTTGGCCGATCAGGCGGGCGTCGTGTGTGAGGTCCTGACCGGAGCCGACAAGGGCGCGGAGCGGCGCGCGAAGCTGGCCGCACTCAAGAGCGGTGACATCCACATTCTGGTCGGCACCCATGCCGTGTTTCAGGACGACGTAGAATTCGCCGATCTGCGGCTGGCCGTGGTCGACGAACAGCATCGCTTTGGCGTGCGCGAACGGGTCAGGTTGAGCCAGAAGGGCGCCGCGTTGGATGTGCTGGTGAT
>CAZPJO010000117.1:0-2284 GCA_964586895.1 uncultured Roseicyclus sp. | reverse complement strand
CGGCCACGCCGATCCCGCGCACGCTTAGCCTGGCGCAATATGGCGATATGGATGTCTCGGTGCTTGACGAAAGGCCACCCGGGCGCACACCGGTGAAAACCGCGCTGGTGTCGACCGCGCGGATCGATGAGGTGGTCGAAAGGTTGCGCCGCGCGCTGGAGGAAGGGCGACAGGTTTATTGGGTATGCCCGCTGGTCGAGGAAAGCGAAACCTATGATGCAACCGCCGCAGAAGAGCGGTTCAAGATGCTGCGTGCGGCGCTTGGCGACGGCGTTGTGGCGTTGGTCCATGGACAGATGCCCCCCAAGGACAAAGACGCCGCCATGGCCGCCTTCAAGGCCGGCGAAACGCGGGTCCTTGTGGCCACGACGGTGATCGAGGTGGGCGTGGACGTGCCCAATGCGTCGATCATGGTAATCGAACAGGCCGAGATTTTCGGCCTGTCAACGTTGCACCAATTGCGCGGCCGGGTCGGGCGCGGGGCGGCGGACTCGACCTGTTTGCTGATGTTTCGCGCGCCTTTGGGCGAAACAGCGACGCGCCGGTTGCAAGTCATGCGCGATACCGAAGACGGGTTCCGCATCGCGGAAGAGGATTTGGCGATCCGGGGGGCGGGCGATTTGATCGGGACGGCGCAATCGGGGCTGCCCCGGTTCCGTATCGCCGACCTTGAAGAGCAGGCCGGTTTGCTGGCGCTGGCGCAAAGCGACGCGCGGACACTTCTGGCGCGTGACCCCGACCTCAAGAGCGCCCGGGGTCAATCCGCGCGTGTTCTTCTATGGTTGATGGAACAGGACAAGGCGATCCGGCTTTTGGAGGTCGGATAGCGGCTGCGATGCAGAACAAACCGTGGTTTGTTCGCGAATGTTCTCAAAAAGTTCTTTACAATTTTATCGACCTATGAGAACAAAGCATCAACAAGACGTTAACAATGCAGCCCGGAGGTTTCCATGCTTCGCCAGACCACACAGATCCTTGCCCGTTCGCGTAGCACGTTGATGTACGATTTGGCCGGTGTGGTCGCGCTGGCCGCGTTGACGATCGGCATGCTGTTCTTGCCGGGTGTTGTGTAACCTTTACCAGTTTCTGCCTGCGGTCCAATTCGGGTTTTGACACATGCGACTTGTCCCCGCCTGTGTCGTCTGACGGCCCCTTTGCTCCCTGCCTCGGAGCGTCCCGGATACGCATACCTCCGCCGCCATCCTGTCCCGGATGAGCGGCGGTTTTTTTGTGTGGTGTCGGTTACGCGCAGGCCGCGCGTTCGGCCTCGGCCATCGCTTCGGCGGTTGCGTCAAGCGACAGAAGGATCGAGGCGTGGCGGTTGCGATACTCGCGCGCGGGTTCGAGCACCTCGTAGCCGTCGAAGGGGGCTTTGGGCACCGGGCCCGCGTTTTTGAGCATGTCGCGCAAGGCGTCGCGGGTGGTTTCGATCTCGGACCGGGTGCGGCCCATCACATGTTGGCCGAGGATCGCGGCGGAGGCCTGACCCAGGGCGCAGGCTTTCACATCCTGCCCGAACCGCGAAATCACGCCGTCGGCCATGTCGAGATCCACAGTCACGGTCGAGCCACACAGCGGCGCGCGTTTCTTGACGCTGGCTTGCGGGGCGTCGAGGCGGGCGCGATGCGGGATGTCCGCGGCCAGCGCGAGGATGCGCTGGGAATAGAGCTTGATCAGGTCGCTGTCGCTGGCCATGGCTTTGCCTTTCGGTAACTCCTCCCATAGGTAGCGGTGAGACGTTCATTTGCAAAGAGGTGCGACATGGCGACCTTCGATCCGGCAACGCTGCGTTATGATGCGAACGGTCTGATCCCGTGTATTGCGCAGGCGGATGGGACGGGTGAGGTCCTGATGATGGCGTGGATGAACGCCGAGGCCGTGGCGCGCACGCTTGAGACGCGGCGCGTGACCTATTGGAGCCGGTCGCGGCAGGATTTCTGGATCAAGGGCGAGACAAGCGGTCATACGCAGACGCTGGTTGATTTGCGGGTGGATTGCGACCGGGATTGCCTTCTGGCCGTGGTGCAGCAAGTCGGGGCGGCGTGTCATACAAACCGTCGTGTGTGTTTTTACACATCGGTGATTTCGGGCGAAGAGGTTGAGCTGATGGCGCCGGAATGAGGGGGTGCTCAAGTTGAGCAGGGCCATCAAGTTTCTGATATGATACGGGAAAGTGTTCCTGTATAAGAAATGATTGACCGGGTTTTGGGGGCGCTGCCCCCGTCCTTCGGACTCCCCCGAGGTTTTTCTGGCAAGATGAAAGAGCCCCTCAAAGGCCGACCAT
>CAZPJO010000116.1:7227-7541 GCA_964586895.1 uncultured Roseicyclus sp. | reverse complement strand
CCAAGGCCCGCGCCTACGCGCCGTTCCCCGCGAGCGTGTCGTGGGAGGCGGAGGGCGACACAGGCGAGATCCAGGCGGATATCGTGGTGAATTGCGCGGGCATGTGGGCGCGCGATTTCGGCGCGATGGCGGGGGTGAACGTGCCGCTGCAGGCCTGCGAACATTTCTACATCGTGACCGAGCAGATCCCCGAACTGGCACAGCTTCCCGTGCTGCGGGTGCCGGATGAATGCGCGTATTACAAGGAAGATGCGGGCAAGATGCTTCTGGGCGCGTTCGAGCCGAAATCCAAGCCCTGGGGCCCGATACCGGAG
>CAZPJO010000116.1:0-7217 GCA_964586895.1 uncultured Roseicyclus sp. | reverse complement strand
ATTTCGAGCCGATCCTCGAGGCCGCGTGCGAGCGGATGCCAATGCTGGCCGAGGCAGGTATTCACACCTTCTTCAACGGGCCCGAGAGTTTCACGCCCGATGACGCCTATCACCTTGGGCCCGCGCCCGAGCTGGACGGGTATTGGGTCTGCGCCGGGTTCAATTCCATCGGGATCCAATCCGCAGGCGGCGCGGGATGGGCGCTGGCCGAGTGGATGGAAAACGGCATTCCGCCGTTCGATATTGGCGATGTGGACATCCGCCGGATGCAACCGTTTCAGCAAAACCGCCGCTACTTGCGCGAGCGGGCATCCGAAACGCTGGGGCTGCTTTACGCGGATCATTATCCCTATCGGCAGAAGGACACGGCGCGCGGTGTCCGGCGCTCGCCCTTGCATGAACACCTGAAGGCCAACGGGGCCGTTTTCGGCGAATTGGCCGGGTGGGAGCGGGCCAACTGGTTCGGCAATGAGGGGCAGGAACGCGAATACCGCTATGACTGGAAGGGCCAGAACTGGTTCGCCAATCAGGCGCAGGAACATCGCGCGATCCGCGAAGGTGTGGGCCTTTACGACATGTCCTCCTTCGGCAAGATCCGCGTCGACGGCCCGGATGCGGAGGCGTTCCTGAACCGGATTGCGGCGGGCAACATGTCGGTGCCTGTGGGCAAGATCGTTTACACGCAATTCCTCAATGCGCGCGCCGGGATCGAGGCGGATGTGACCATCACGCGGCTCGGGGGCGACGCTTACCTTATCGTGACGCCAGCGGCGACGTTGATCCGCGACATGGCCTGGCTCAAGGGACATCGCCGCGATGAAGTGGTGGTAATCTCGGACGTGACGGCGGCAGAGGCGGTGATCTGCGTGATGGGCCCGCGCGCGCGCGCCCTCATGCAAGCGGTCAGCCCGCAGGATTGGTCGGGCGCGGCGTTCCCCTTCGGCACCGCGCAGCAGGTCGAGATCGGGCTTGGCATCGCGCGCGCGCACCGGGTGACATACGTGGGCGAGTTGGGATGGGAGCTTTACGTTTCCGCCGATCAGGCCGCGCATGTGTTCGAGACGCTTCACGAGGCCGGAGCGGATCATGGCCTGCGGCTGTGCGGGTTGCACATGATGGACAGCTGCCGGATCGAGAAGGCATTCCGCCATTTCGGCCATGACATCAGCGGCGAAGATCATGTCCTTGAGGCCGGGCTGGGGTTTGCGGTGAGCAAGCAGAAGAACACCTTCATCGGGGCGGATGCGGTGGCGCGCAAACGCGACGAGGGGCTACAGATGCGGATGGTGCAATTCAAGTTGAGCGATCCCGACGCGATGCTGTTCCACGCCGAGCCGATCGTGCGCAATGGCGAGGTCGTCAGCTATATCACCTCGGGCAATTACGGGCACACGCTTGGCGGGGCGATCGGGCTTGGCTATGTCCCCTGCCCCGGCGAGACGCCCGATGACGTGCTGGCCTCGACCTTTGAGGTTGAAGTCGCGGGAACGCGGGTGCGGGCCGAGGCGAGCCTTCGGCCCATGTATGATCCGACCTCAGAGCGGGCGCGCGCCTAGGCGAGGTCTTCAATCGCCTCGGCGATCAGGGCGACGCCATCGGCGATCAACGCCGTCTCGATGGTTGCAAAGCCAAGGCGGAGCCGGTTTTGCGGCGCGTCCGGTCCCGCGTAGAAGGCCGATCCGGCCTCCACCAGCACCGACTTTCCGCGCAAGGCCGACACGACATCTTTGTCCACCATGCCTTTCGGGCCGCGCAACCAGAGCGTCGTGCCGCCCGTTGCGCGTCTGAGCGCCGGGGTCAGGCCGTGCTGCGCCAGCGCCTCGCGCAGGACTTCGTTGCGGCGCGCCATCCGCATCCGCATCCGGCGCGAGTGGCTGTTGTAATGGCCCTCCGACAGGAAATAGGCGACGGTTTTCTGGGTCAGGCCCGGGGGGTGGCGTTCGTTGAGCGTGCGGATCGCGCGCGCCTGCTGGATGACCCGCGCATCGGCGTTGAGGTAGCCAAGCCGCAGGCCGGGAAAGATCGATTTCGAGAAGCTGCCGACATAGGCCACGCGCCCGCGTTGATCGAGGGATTTCAACGCCGGAAGCGCGGGGGACGTGTAGGCCATTTCATAATCGTAATCATCCTCGATAACGACGAAATCATCCTGTTCGGCGCGGTCAAGCAAGGCCTTGCGGCGCGCCATCGACATCGTTGCACCCGTGGGGGCCTGATGCGACGGGGTCACGAAGACCGCATCGACGCCCTGCGGGATCTCGGACACTTTCATGCCCTCGCGGTCGACCGGGATCGGGTGGATCGTCAGGCCATGGTAGCGCAGCAAATTGTGCATTTCCGGGTAACCGGGATCCTCCATCGCGACGGTGCCCCGGCGATTGGGAAACAGCACCTGCACCATGAGCCAGAGCGCGTTCTGCGCGCCCGCGGTCACCAGAATTTCGTCCACCGAGGCGGCAACACCGCGGCCAGAGACCGACCTGCGCACGATCTGTTCGAGAAGAAACGGATCATCGCGGTCGCGCGCATCGAGGGCGATCTGTTCGAAGTGCCGCTTGCCGAGGGCGCGGCGCACACAATCGCGCCAATCATCGACGGGAAAGCGCGCGACATCAGGCTCTCCAAAAATGAACGGATATTTGTAGCGTCGCCAATCGGGTGGATTGGCCTGCGCGCCGAGGGCTGCGGGCGTTGGGCCGAGGCGGGCATTCCAATCGACATGATCGAGGGGGACCGCACCGGAGGGTGGAATGGATTCGATCCGCGTGGGCGCGTCGGGCGCCACGAAATAGCCCGAGCGCGCCACCGACACGATGTATCCCGTGGCCAGAAGGCTGTCGTAGGCGAGGCTGACGGTGATCCGGCTGATGCCCAGATGGCGGGCCAGCGCGCGGGTCGCGGGCAAACGGTCGCCCGGCGCAAAGCGCCCGTCCCAGATCGCGCGGGTGATTGCGTCCTTCAAGCGGGTTTGCAGCCCCACAGAAGTGTCTTCCGAAAGAAAGACATGGTGTTCCGAAATGATGGCCATATTCGCCCACGCGGCTTGGATAAGGCCA
Source organism: uncultured Roseicyclus sp. (assembly GCA_964586895.1). Classification (GTDB taxonomy): domain Bacteria; phylum Pseudomonadota; class Alphaproteobacteria; order Rhodobacterales; family Rhodobacteraceae; genus Gymnodinialimonas. Next base: position 4,161 of record CAZPJO010000116.1, on the reverse strand, counting down.
GAATGGCGCGTCCGGAGAAAAACAACAAGGCCAACCGGTTGGACGGGGTTGCAGCGCGCGCGGCCCCGTGATGCGGTAGGCCGGACCGAAACAGGAGCCGGCGCGATGTCTCAATATACCCCCCTGGCCAACACCCCCGGCCCGATCGTGGCCGACCTGCGATCGGACACGGTGACGAAACCCTGCGCCGCGATGCGCGCGGCGATGGCCGACGCGGAGGTTGGCGACGACGTCTACGGGGAAGACCCCCTTATCAACAGGTTGGAAGGCAACCTTGCCGAAAGGTTGGGCAAGGAGGCGGGGTTGTTCGTGCCGTCGGGCACGCAATCGAACCTTCTGGGTATGCTGGCACATTGTGGCCGGGGCGAAGAGGTGATCGCAGGCCAGAGCTACCACGTCATCCGCTACGAGGCGGCGGGAGCCTCGGTTCTTGGCGGAGTGGCGTTGCACGCGTTGCCAGTGGCCGAGGATGGCGGGCTGGACCCGGCGGCGATTGCGGGCGCGGTCAAGGAGGATGACAGCCACCATCCGATCTCAAGGCTGTTGTCGTTGGAGAACACGAATTACGGGCGCGCGGTGCCCCTGGCGCGGATCACGGCGGCGCTTGACGCGGGGCGTGCCGCGAGTCTGTCCACTCATCTGGACGGGGCGCGCTTTTTCAACGCAATCACGGCGCTGGGATGCGGGGAACGGGACTTGGCGGACCCATTCGACAGCGTTTCCGTGTGCCTTTCCAAAGGCCTGGGCGCGCCTGTCGGCTCTGTGCTGCTTGGACCGGCGGAGCTTTTGGCGCGCGCGCGGCGGATGCGCAAGATGCTGGGGGGTGGTATGCGGCAGGCTGGCATCCTTGCCGCGGCGGGGCTGTTTGCGCTGGAGCGGAATGTCGCGCGGCTGAGTGAGGATCACCAACGCGCCGAGGCCTTGGCGGCACATCTGCGCGGGCTTGATATCGGCCACGTCACACAGGCCACGAACATGGTGTTCCTGACCCCGGCGCAGGGCGTCGATTTGCGCGGACTGGCATCCAGTGGTATCGCGATGTCCGCGCCCGAGCCCGCGTGCCGGATGGTGCTCCACCGCGACATCGATGACGCCGCATTTGCCCATGTCCTGCAGGCTTTTGATGGGATCGCAGCGCAGCGCGGCGCGGCCTGATGCGGGTCTTGATCTGGGACGGCGACGTCAGGGCGCGCCGGAACCGAACACCGTGCTGATGAGGTACGGCAGCGACAGACCAAGCGCCACGACGACCCCGATCAAGATGGCCCATTTCACGCCGTTCATCAGCCGTTGAAGCACCTGCTCCACGGCAAACCAGGTGAACAGGCCAAGCCCGAAGGCCACCGTGCCGGGCAGGTTGTTGACGCCTGAGCCGATGCTGACGACCCAATCAACGAGGGTCTGGATGAGCGTTCCAAAATCCATGCCCCCCGATGCCGGGTTTTGCGGCGAGCGTCCAGTGCCAGTTTACGTCGCGCGATGCGGTTGGGCGGCGGTGCTTGGTGGAGGCGTTGCGCATCCCTTGCCCCCTCGCCACTGCCGCCGCTGCTTGGTATGTCATGGCGCAACATCCCCTATCGAAAGAGCGCGCGCCATGTATATCGAACCGTTCAAGGTCGAGATCTGGATGAACGAGTGGGAAACACGCTGCGCCTATAATCTGGCGGAGACTTGCGTGGCCAGCATCACGATCGACGAATTGCTGCGCCTGTCGGGGCGCAACGACAGCGATCTGTCCGCGCTACTGCCGATGAAGATGACCTATGGCGCCATCGAAGGGTCGGACCGGCTACGCCAGGCGATTGCGGGACTTTACGACGATATGCCGGTGGCGCGGATCACCGTGACGCACGGGACCATTGCGGCGAACATGCTGGTGCACAAGGCTTTGGTGTCGCGGGGCGACCGGGTGATTTCGATCGTGCCGACCTATCAGCAGCATCATTCGATCCCGGCCAGCATCGGGGCGGATGTGCAGACCCTGCCATTGCAGGCAGTCGATAGGTTCCTTCCGGATCTGGAGCGGCTGCGGGCGCTGGCTGTGCCGGGCACGAAGCTGATCGCGCTGACCAATCCGAACAACCCGACCGGCGCGCTGATCGAGCGCCCGATGCTGGAGCAGATCGCCGAAATCGCGCGCGACGCGGGCGCCTATGTGTTGTGTGACGAGGTCTATCGCGGCACCGGCCAAGAGGGTGACGGCATGGGCCCATCCATCGTGGACGTCTATGAAAAGGGCATCGCGACGGCGAGCGTGTCGAAGGCCTTTTCATTGGCGGGGCTGCGCGTGGGCTGGATCGCGGCACCTGCGGAGGTGACGGAGCAGGTCTTGATCCACCGGGACCACGACACGATCTCGGTCGGGATGATCAACGATTATTTCGCGGCCATGGCGTTGGAAAACCGCGACAAGCTTTTGTCGCGCAGCCGGGCGATCACGCGCGACAATCTTGCCATCCTGCAAGACTGGGTCGCCACGCAAGACCGCGTGGATTGGGTAAAGCCGCGCGCGGGTACGACGGCGATGTTACGTTTGGATATCCCTGTCACGTCGCGTGAGTTTTGCATTGATCTTGTAGAAGAAACCGGTGTGATGCTGACCCCGGGAGATGCGTTCGACATGGACGGTTTCGTGCGGATCGGCTTTGCCAATGATCCCGATATTCTACAAGAAGGGCTTCGGGAATTGGGCGCTTATTTGCAGGCCCGCTTCGGGTAACGGATGCGTCAAATCGGCTGAAGCTATTAATCATCGATTTTTCGAATGCCCTCCTGTATACAAGCTGAAGTATCGCGCGTAATTCAGCAGCTTGGGAGGGCTCAATGACACAGAAATCGGTTTCAAGCACCAAGCGCGCGATCCACGAACTGCGCGCCCGCATCTTTTCCGGCGACCTTCCGGCCGGATCGGATCATCTTGAAACGGAACTGGCCGACTTGCTGGAGATGTCGCGCACACCGGTTCGCGAGGCGATCCTGACACTCAACGGGCAAGGCCTTTTGGCCATGCGCCCGCGCAAGGGCGTGCGCATTCTGCCCTTGTCGCCAGAGGATATGGCCGAGATTTATGATGTGCTGACCGAGCTTGAAAGCCTTGCGGCGGAACAGGCCGCGAAGGCACGGTATGACGACGATGAACTTGCGATCCTGACGCGGGCCATCGACGACATGGATGCAGCACTCGCGCGCGAAGATCTGGAAAGCTGGAGCACGGCGGACGAGCGATTTCATCACGAATTGGTGCGGTTGGGTGGCAATACCCGTGTCGGCGCGATTGTCGAGATGATGAGCGACCAAGTCCGTCGCGCGCGCAACACGACGCTTTATATCCGGCCTCTGCCGATCAAGTCGAACGAGGATCACCGCGCGGTGGTTCAAGCGATCCGTAATGCCGACGCCGAGGCGGCGCGCCGCATTCATCGCCGTCACCGCAGTGAAACCAAGGACATCCTGGTCGGCCTGCTGCGCAAGCACCAGCTACGGTTCCTGTGATCTTGACCTGAACGGGGTGTGGGCCCGCCCCCGGCGCGTTTGCGCGGGCACGGGCGGAAAAGCGGCGCCCCGAGGGAGGGGACGCCGCGGTCCTGGTTGCTTACATGCCGCCCTGCGATACGGCGAAGCCCGAAATGCCGACCATTCCGAGATCGGCAAGCAAGGTGGCCTGCGCCGTTTCCAGATCGATGCTGTAGAGGCCCGAGGTGTCGGCGCCGCTCATCTGCAGGATGGCATAGGCCATGTCCGTGCCCTCTTCGGGCGAGACGATGTCAAAGCCACCGGCGGTGGCGATATCGGCGGCTGCGCCATCAACCGTCACCGGCGCCACGGTCGTCAGCTCGCCTGCGTTGTTGGCCAGGCTGACCAGCGCGTTGGTGCGCGCATCAAGCGCGTATTGGAACGTGCTTTCCGCCGTCATGCCCGCGATCGCATTGGTGTAGGCGTTGGCGAAGATCAGCGGCTCGGTCCCCGCGTTCGCGTCGGCGTCGCCATAAAAGGCATCCGTGAAGCGCAGGACGCTATTGGCGCGCTCGTCGCCATCGCCGAAACCGACCGGGAAATAGACCAGGTTCGCCCCGTCCGAGCCTACGGCGCGCACGGCGTCGATGGCATTGTTGAAGTCAAACGCGGTGGCGACACCGGAAATCATGGCGTCATCTGCTAAGC
>CAZPJO010000115.1:0-7599 GCA_964586895.1 uncultured Roseicyclus sp. | reverse complement strand
TGTTCCGATTGTGGAGATCCGCATATGAGCGTCCAGGCCCTTGATGAACATCTAAAATCCGGCATCACGGGAGTTTCGCGGTGTTGGCGTGTGACGCGATCGGATGAACGAAGCTTCGGCTTTACGGATCACGATTGTGACCTTGAATTCGAGGACACGATTTTTCGTGCGGGCACGGGGCTGAGTGCTGCGGCGTTGAGCCAGACGACGGGTCTTTCGGTGGACAACACCGAGGCCGTCGGCGCGCTGAGCGATGCGTCGATTACCGAAGAGGATATTTTCGCTGGCCGCTTTGATGGGGCAGAGGTCGAGGCGTGGTTGGTGCAATGGGATGCGCCGGAGAACCGGGTTTTGCAGTTCCGTGGCTCATTTGGAGAGATCACGCGTGCAAATGGTGGGTTTTCCGCCGAATTGCGTGGATTGGCCGAAAAGCTGAACGTGCCTACAGGGCGGGTCTTTCAACGGTCCTGCCCTGCGGTTTTGGGAGATTCAGAGTGTGGGTTTGACCTTGATCAGCCGGTCTATGTGACAGAGGCGCAGATCACGTCGACCGATGGGCGCGTGTTTGCGTTCGAGGGGCTGACGGGATTTGAGCCGCGTTGGTTCGAGCGCGGTCAGCTTCGGGTGCTATCCGGTGTTGCGGCGGGGCTGTCGGGCGCGATCAAGCTCGATCGGGTCGCCGACACCATTCGGACGGTCGAGCTGTGGGATACGCTGAGGGCCGCTGTCGCCTCGGGCGATACGGTCCGCCTGACAGCCGGGTGCGACAAGCGCATGGCCACCTGTCGGCTGAAGTTCAACAACCTCATGAATTACCGTGGATTTCCGGACATTCCAGACGAGGATTGGCAGATGGCACATCCGACGCGGATGTCTGCCCGCGACGGAAGTTCACGTCGATGAGCGCGGTTGTCACCAGCGCCCGCTCTTGGCTTGGCACGCCCTATGTCCATCAGGCGTCGTGCAAGGGGGCAGGCTGTGATTGTCTTGGCCTTCTGTTGGGGGTCTGGCGTGAGATACACGGCACGCTGCCCGCACCCGTTCCGGCCTATACCAACGATTGGTCGGAGGTCTCGGGAGAGGAGCGCTTGTTGCAGGCGGCGCGTGCGCATCTGGTTGAGAAACCCCGCAATGAGGCCGCGCCCGGCGACGTCGTGATCTTTCGCATGCGCGCAAGTGCCGTGGCCAAACATGTGGGTGTTCAATCGACGATCGGGCCGGTGCCCCGCTTCATCCACGCCTATTCCGGGCGTGACGTCACGGAGAGCGTCCTGACCCGCCCCTGGGCACGACGCGTGGCGGCCCGCTTCGCCTTTCCGCCCTCCACACAAAACGCGGCTTCGGCCGAGTAAAGGACCCAACCGATGGCAACCATCCTTCTCTCCGCCGCGGGTGCCGCAGTGGGTGGCCTCGTGCAGGCCCCGATCCTGGGCATGACCGGTGCCGTACTGGGCCGGGCTGCGGGCGCGACCCTTGGCCGTGTGATCGACCAGAGACTTCTGGGCACCGGCAGCGCGCCGGTTGAAACCGGGCGCACAGATCGGCTGCGCATCACCGGGGCGGGCGAAGGTGCCCCGATTGCCGAGCTCTATGGGCGCATGCGTCTGGGTGGTCACGTCATCTGGTCCACTCAGTTTCTGGAGCAGAGATCCACGACCGGTGGCGGGAAGGGTGCGCCGCCACGGCCCCAGACGACGACGTATTCGTATTCCATCAGTCTTGCCGTGGCTTTGTGCGAAGGTGAGATTGCCCGTGTCGGCCGCATCTGGGCCGATGGCGTTGAAATCGACCGCGAGAGTGTGACTTGGCGGCTCTATAAGGGGTCGCACGATCAGCTTCCCGATCCGTTGATGGAAGCGATTGAGGGCGAGGGTGAGGTTCCCGCCTATCGCGGGACGGCCTATGTCGTGTTTGAGGATCTGGACCTGACGGCCTTCGGCAACCGGGTGCCGCAATTCGCGTTTGAAGTTGTGCGCGCGGCCAGGCCAACTGCCCCGCATGTGCCAGCCGCTGCGGAGGCAGTTCAGGCGTTGGCCTTGATGCCTGGCACCGGCGAGTACGCCCTGGCGACGACGCCGGTGTCGATGCGCTATGGTTTGGCACGCGGTGAGGCGGTGAACGTCAGCGCCGAGGGCGGGGCCACCGACTTTGTTCAATCGCTGGAACAGGCACGCGAAACGCTGCCGAACCTGAAGTCATTTTCGCTGATTTATTCATGGTTCGGCGATGATTTGCGTGCGGGCCAGTGCCGCGTACAGCCTAAGGTCGAGCAGCGCACCGTGGACGGCCAGCCGATGCGCTGGACCGCGGGCGGCATTGGCCGCGCGTCAGCCGAGATGATCGCGCGGGTGGATGATCGGCCTATTTACGGTGGAACACCCGCAGATGCTTCAGTGATCGAGGCAATCCGCGCCATTGTGGATGGAGGCCAGCAGGTGACGCTCTATCCGTTCCTGCTCATGGAGCAGCTCGAGGGCAACGGGCTGCCTGATCCCTGGGGCGGGGCAGAGCAACCGGCGCTTCCGTGGCGCGGACGGATCACAGGGGAGCTTGCGCCCGGCCAGGCGGGGTCACCGGATGGGACGGCTGCGAACCGTTTGGCGGTTGCGGCGTTCTTCGGGTCTGTCACAGCGTCTGATTTCGGCGTGTCCTCTGGCGGGGTGACCTATTCCGGCCCGAATGAATGGACCTACACACGGTTTATCCTTCATGCTGCGGCGGTTTGTGCGGCGGCAGGTGGGGTCGAGGCGTTTTGCATCGGCTCGGAAATGCGCGGCCTGACCCAGATGCGCGATGAGACCGGTTTTCCAGCTGTTGAGCGCTTCATTGCATTGGCTGCGGAAGTGCGCGCTTTGCTACCGGACGCGAAGATAACTTACGCTGCGGATTGGTCAGAGTACTTTGGCTACCAGCCGCAGGACGGGACGGGAGACGTTTTCTTTCATCTCGACGCCTTGTGGGCGGATGACAATATCGACGTCATCGCAATCGACAATTACATGCCCCTTTCCGATTGGCGCGAGGGGACCGAACATCTCGACCATGCCAATGGGCCGATCCACGCGCTCGATCACCTCAAGGGTCAGATTGAGGGTGGAGAGGGTTACGATTATTACTATTCCGGGTCCGAGGCGCGGGCATCGCAGCGCCGCGAGCAGATCACCGACGGACAGGGCACGCCCTGGATCTACCGCTACAAGGATTTGCGCAACTGGTGGTCCAACGAGCATGTCGAACGGATTGACCCGGCTCTGCGCAACGCGTTGCCGCAAGGACGCAGGCCCGATCTTTGGGCTTCGGGTGGTGGGGCATCCTTCATCGCCGAGACGGGGTCTTATGGGCGTTTCCTGGTCGACCCGGTGCGTATTGCAAGCGGTGGTAACTTGGACGGGCACCTGACGGCGCCGGGTGCTTACGCCGTTGAGAGAGGGCAGCGTTACGAGGCGCGGCTAGCCTTCAAGCTTGGCACTTCGGGGGCTTACCGTGGGGTGTTCGACGGGACGGCCGGATCTGTGAGTGTCGAGGGTGCAGGCGGCGACGTAAGTCCGACGCTGGCGATTTCCGGGGCGATTGTTCACGAGCATGACGTGGTGATGAACGACGAAGATATCGCCGAGTTGCGGATGGTTTTCGAGTTTGACGCTGACGGGTTGATCTCTGCGCAATTCGGGCCGCTCAGCGCGACCTCCGGCGAGGACATCGTCCTTTATGGCATTACCCTGACGCCCTATCCCTATCGCGCTACCGATTGGATTGCGAAATCCAAACCCATCTGGTTCACCGAATTCGGCTGTGCCGCGATCGACAAGTCGACCAATCAGCCGAACAAATTCCTCGACCCCAAGTCATCCGAGAGCGACATTCCGCGGTTCTCCAACGGGCGGCGCGATGACCTGATCCAGGCGCAGTATTTGCGCGCTGTGATGGATTATTGGGCGGAAGACGGGCGAAACCCGCAATCTGATCAATACGATGGCCCGATGCTTGATCTGGGCAGGGCGCATGCCTGGGCGTGGGATGCGCGACCCTGGCCTGCCTTTCCCAACACTCTGAGCCTGTGGAGTGATGGTGGCAACTGGGCACGTGGGCATTGGTTGACGGGCCGGCTGGACGCGCAACCGCTGGAGCTTGTGGTGGCTGACATTTGCGAGCGCGCAGGGCTCAGGCATTACGACGTTTCGGCGCTTCATGGTTTGGTGCGCGGCCACGTTTCGGCACAGACCGAAACAGCGCGCGCGCGGCTTCAATCGTTGATGATGGCCTTTGGGTTCCAGGCGGTGGAACGGGACGGGAAGCTAGTGTTCCTTCCCTTGCCGGACGTTCCCGCCAAGGTGATTGCCGCCCTGGATACGGCGCGTGATGACGATGGAGAGGGGGGCTTTACCCGGATCCGGGCGCCCGAGGCGGAAACGGTCGGGCGGTTGAGGATCGGGTTTTCCGAAGCGGAAAGCAGCTATGGCGAAAAGGTCGCCGAAGCCGTCTTTCCGGGCGATGGAGCCGATCAGGTGAATGATGTCGATCTGCCGCTGGCCCTGACCAGCGCGGAAGGCCAGGGGATGGCCGAACGGTGGTTGGCGGAGGGACGTGTGGCGCAAGACACGCTGCGCTTCGCGTTGCCGCCCTCGGACCGCGCGCTTGGCGCGGGCGCATTGGTGGCCACGGAAGATGGCCACACGTGGCGCGTGGACCGGGTCGAAGATCGCGGGTATCGCCAGATCGAGGCGTCCCGGGTTGAACCTTCGACGGCCATCCCCTCGGACGATGTGGAGGAGGTGGTGCGGGTCGAACCGTTCGTGCCGCCATTGCCCGTCACGCCCGTTTTCATGGATTTGCCGCTGTTGACCGGGGACGAGGTCGAACACGCCCCGCATCTGGCGGTGGCTGCAAGCCCATGGCCCGGAAGTGCCGCGGTGTATTCCGCACCGGGCAGTGATGGGTTCACGCTGAACAAAATCGTGGAGCAATCGGCCATCATCGGTACGTTGCAAACGCCTTTGTTCAAACAGAAATCCGGGTTGTGGGATCGCGCGGGCGCGATGCGGGTCGAACTTGAATCCGGCGCTTTGTCCTCAACCGAGATGTCGTCGGTTCTAGCGGGGTCCAACGCCGCTGCGATCGGGTCCGGCCAGGATGATGTGTGGGAGGTGATCCAGTTCACCGAAGCCACATTGGTCGGACCCGGAACATGGGACATCGGAATGCGTTTGCGTGGTCAGCTTGGCACCGACGGGATCATGCCGGAGATCTGGCCCGAAGGCTCGGTCTTTGTGCTGCTGGATTCGGCGGTTGGGCAGGTGGAGCTGCCAAGTTCGGCACGCGGGCTTGTGCGGACGTGGCGGGTTGGGCCGTCTCGTCGGTCTGTGGATGACGGAAGCTACACCGAAGACGTCTTGGCGTTTCAGGGCAATGGCTTGCGTCCGTATAGCCCCGTTCATCTGCGCGCCCCGCGCGTGGGCTCTGAACGGCAGGTCCGTTGGATCCGTCGTTCGCGCATTGATGCAGACAGTTGGGACGGCACCGACGTGCCGCTTGGGGAGGCGTCCGAGCAATACATCCTGCGGATCGTGGATGCCGAAGCAATCCGGCGCGAAGAGATCCTGACCGTCCCCACCTTCACCTACACAGACGCGATGCGGGCCACTGACGGCACGCAAGACACGTACTTCATCGAGGTTGCCCAGGTCTCCGAACGGTTCGGAGCGGGGCCATTTGCAAGGACCGAAATCAATGAATGAGACCGCAAACCTGGCCCTTCCGCTGTTGGCCCCCGCGCAGGCGCAAAAGCATGTCACGGTGAACGAAGCGTTGGTGCGCCTGGACGGGATCACCCAATTGCGCCTGTCCTCCGTCACCGAAACCAACCCGCCCGCTGCGATCGAAGGGCTGGCCTACGGCGTGCCGTCGGGCGCGGTGAACGCGTGGGCCGGTCAGGAGGGTCGGGTCGCCGTCGCATCGGGCGGCGGATGGGTGTTCGTTGCGCCATCGCGCGGTTGGAACGCGCTTGTGCTTGATGCAGGGGCCTTGGCCGTTTTTGATGGGGCTGCGTGGCGTATCGGGGCGATGACCCTGACGCCGAGTGGGGCATCGCTTGCCATGCGCTCGGTCGAGGTTGACGTGACACTGAGCGCTGGAGGTGGTGTGACGACGCCGATCCTTTTCCCCGCACGGTCAATCGCTTATGGCGTGACGGGTCGGGTCATTACGACGATCACCGGGGCGGCCGCAAGCTGGGATCTGGGCGTCACGGACGAGCTGCAGCGTTTTGGCTCAGGGCTTGGGCTGTCGCAGAATTCCTGGGTCAACGGCCCATCCGCGCCGCAGGTGTTCTGGTCGCCCACGGCACTTGAGATCACGGCACAGGGCGGCGATTTCGCGGGTGGCACGATCCGCCTTGCGGCGCATTATGCCGAGCTTGCGTTGCCTGACGTTGTCTGACGTGTAAGCCGACCTGACATATCTGACGTTTTCGTTGCATGGACCTTTGCCTGCCTCTGCCCTATCTTTGGGCCAACGGTAGGCAAAGGAGGCCGCTCATGGCCCGCACGCAATCCCATGTGAGCGAAGTTGATCCGGTCTGGCGCCGGATCACCGATGAGGCATCAAGCGCCATCGCCGACGAGCCATTGCTCGGCGGTTTGGTCCATGCCTGCGTGCTCCACCACCCCACATTGGAAAACGCGCTCGCCTATCGCGTGGCGCAAAAGCTGGCATCCTCCGAGATGTCCGAGCAATTGCTGCGCGAGATCGCGGATGAGGCGTTTGCCTCTGATCCGATCCTCGGTGCGCAGGTGCGTGCCGATATCGTCGCCGTCTTTGACCGCGACCCGGCCTGTCACCGGTTCCTGCAACCTTTGATGTATTTCAAGGGCTTCCAGGCCATCACAGCGTATCGCGTCGGGCATTGGCTGTGGCGGACGGGGCGACGGGACCTGGCCTACTTCATCCAGATGCGCGTCTCCGAGGTGTTCGGCGTCGATATCCATCCTGGCGCGCAAGTGGGGCAGGGGATCATGATCGACCACGCCCATTCCGTTGTCATCGGTGAGACGGCCATCGTCGGCGACAACGTTTCCATGCTGCATTCCGTGACGCTTGGCGGGACAGGCAAGGAAGAGGAAGACCGCCACCCGAAAATCGGCAACGGCGTGTTGATCGGGGCGGGCGCGAAAGTGCTTGGCAACATCGAAGTGGGCCATTGCTCGCGTATCGCGGCCGGGTCTGTGGTGTTGGAAGCCGTGCCGCCGATGAAGACCGTCGCAGGCGTCGCTGACCATGGATCATCTCTTCGGCGGTGCGACCCCGGAACTTTAGGCGTATCATCCTGCATTGAAACAAAAAAAGGCCGCGGAGTTTCCCACGGCCTTTTTCGTGTTTGTTGCCCGTGGCTTACCCGGCGCGGGCCTGCCGTTTGCGCTCATGCGGGTCGAGATACCGCTTGCGCAGGCGCACCGCATTTGGCGTCACTTCCACCAACTCATCATCATCGATATAGGCAATCGCCTGCTCCAGCGACATCGTGACGGGCGTGGTCAGCTTCACCGCTTCATCCGTGCCGGACGCGCGCACATTGGTCAGCTTCTTGCCCTTGAGCGGGTTCAC
>CAZPJO010000114.1:0-7610 GCA_964586895.1 uncultured Roseicyclus sp. | reverse complement strand
CCTTGATACTGGTATGTTCGATTTCGAGCAGGCCCATGAGCATCCGATGTGGGCGAAGGAATTGTATGGATTTGCCGATCACACGCCCGAGACCGAGGAATACGGCGTGGCGAGCTACGTGTATCGCGCGCGCTTGCCGTTTGTGCCGGAAAAGGTGTTGGAGGTGCTCAACGGTGAATTGCCCGGCGTGATCCGCGCCAAGGGGCATTTCTGGATCGCGACGCGGCCCGATTGGGTGGCGGAATTTTCACTGGCCGGGTCGCTTTCGAGCGTGACGCCACTGGGCAATTGGTGGGCTACTGTGCCCGAAGACCGTCGCCCGACCCACGACAGCGCGCGCGCCTATATGGACGCCCATTGGCAAGAGCCGTGGGGCGACCGGCGGCAAGAGATCGTGTTCATCGGCGCGGGCATTGATTGGGCCGGGTTGAAGGCGCGGCTTGATGCGTGTCTGGTGCCGCAGGTGGCGACAACGGGGCCGGATGATTTGCCCGAGTATGACGATCCGTTCCCGATCTGGCGGCGGGCGGATCAGGCGGCCTGAGCCGGGCCGTCCGTCAGCCTTTCTTGTCGGAGCCGCGGCGCTAGGTTGCCGTTGGCAGGAATGAGGAATGGCAGATGATCGGCAGGGCGTTCAGACGTGTGGTTATATCGGCGCTAGTGTTGGTCTGCGCAGTGACGGGGGCGGCGATGGCGCAGGTTTGGGACAGATTTGATACGGGCGCCCGCTGGGATTACGTGGCCGATGGCGTGATGGGCGGCGTGTCGCAGGGTGGGGCCGTTGTGGAGGCGGGCGCGGTGCGCCTTACGGGGCGTGTCAGCACGGCCAACAACGGTGGCTTCATCCAGGTGCGTCGCCGGTTCGAGGGGGGATGGCCCGCCACGACGCTGGGCCTGCGCCTTTGGGTGCGCGGCAATGGCGAGACCTATCATGTCTTCCTGCGGACCCAGGGGTTGAGCCGGGTCTGGCATTCATACCGCGCGTCGTTTGTGGCGGGGCAGGATTGGGCGGAGGTGACGCTGCCGCTGGCCGATTTCGCGCCGTCGCATGCCGGAATGGTGGACGGGTTCGACCCGCAGGCGGTGATCGGCATCGGGTTGGTGGCCTATGGGCGCGCGTTCGATGCGGATTTGCAGGTGCGCGAGATCAGCCTGTATTGAACGCGCGGCCGCCTAGCCCGCCAGCCGCCCGCGCAGGACCTTGGCCATTCGGCGATACCCCGCGCGGTGGCGGTTGCGCAGGTGCATGGCGACAAAGACCGGCTGCGCGATAATGGGAGCGCCTTCGACGGGGTGGGCGGTGCCATCGGCGATCAGGGCGTCGGCCATTTCGGACGGCAGGTAGGTGGTGCCTTGCAGCGCGATGAGAAGGCCGCGCACGGCGGCGGCCTGTCCGCTTGAGACGGAGCCCTCGGAGAGGCCCGGCAGCAGCGTCGCGTGGGTTTGCGCGAAGGCAGGCGCGTAATTGGGCAGGATGTAGTCGGGGGCTTTGACCTGCGCGAGATTGCGGGCCTGGTTTGAGATCATGCGGTAGGGGATCTCGCCCATCGATTCAAAGTAGAGGTCGGGTGAGGGGCGCGGGGTGAAGACGACGCCAAGATCAAGCGCGCCGTTTTCCAGATCGCGGCACATCTGCCGGGAATAATCGCCATCGACGTAGAAGCCGCAGTCGGGCAGCGCCGAGCGCAGCGCGCCGAGCCAGTCGCCCGCGTGGTTGTCGAGCAGGTCGTGCTGGATCCCGATGCGCAACATGACGGCGGCGCCGTAGGGTTTGACGTCGGCCTGCGCATCGGCCCAGGCGCGGCGCAGGACGCGGGCGTGTGTTTCAAAGCGCAGGGCGGCGGTGGTGGGTTGCGTGCCGGAGCGGGAGCGCTCGAAGAGCCGCTCGCCAAGGGCTTTTTCGAGCGCTTTGACGCGGCCCGAGATGGTCGATTGGGTGACGTCCAGACGGTCGGCGGTGCGGTTGAACGAGCCGGTGTCCAGCAGGTCGAGGAAGGTTTCGATCTGGTCGATTTGCATTGGGTGGGCCTTTGCGGGAGCTTTTCGGGGCTGGGGGTAGCCCCGAAACCACACCTCCTTTTGGGGGCCAGCCCCCAAACCCCCGAGGTTTTTCTGGCAAGATGAAGGAGGGGGCTGAGGGTCGGGCGCGGCGCGGTATGGTTAACGGGGTGGGGTTTCTAATCGGTTTAGACGATTAAAACAGATGTGTTTGGCGAATTGAACTCTCATTCTCGCGCGGCGATACTTGTCGGGACAGGGTTTATCGGCGCGCCGCAGGAGCGGGGCGCGCAGGGGAGAGAGACATGGCGGATTTGCCAAGCACGGCGCGGGTTGTGATCATCGGGGGCGGGGTTGTCGGGACCTCCGGGCTGTATCATCTGGCGAAGGCGGGGTGGAGCGATTGCGTGTTGCTGGAGAAGAACGAGCTGACTGCGGGCTCGACCTGGCACGCGGCGGGGAATTGTCCGAATTTCTCGACGTCATTGGCCGTGATGAACATGCAGCGCTATTCGCTGGAGATGTATCGCACGCTGGCTGAAGATGTTGATTATCCGATGAATTATCATGTCACCGGGTCGCTCAGGCTGGGTCACACGACGGCGCGGCGGCAGGAGTTCGAGCGCGTGTTGGGCATGTCGCAATATCAAGGCATCGACATGCGGATGATGTCGAATGACGAAGCGCGCGAGATGTATCCGTTTCTGGAAACCCACGACCTCAGCGGGATCTTGTATGATCCCTATGACGGGGACATCGACCCGGCGCAATTGACGCAAGCCATGGCCAAGGGCGCGCGGGATCTGGGCGCCAAGATCATGCGGTTTTGCCCGGCGCAGGGCGTGCGGCGCGAGAATGGTGAATGGATCGTGGAAACGCCGAAGGGCGAGATCCGGTGTGAATATGTGGTAAATGCGGCGGGCTATTATGCGCAGCGCGTGGGCGAGTGGTTCAAGCCCCACGGCGGGCGCACGGTGCCGATGGTGGTGATGAGCCACCAGTATTTCCTGACCGAGGAAATCCCGCAGGTGAAGGAATGGACCGAGGCGAACGGTAAAAAGCTGCCGCTGATCCGGGATGTGGATTCGTCGTATTATTTGCGGCAGGACAAGAACGGGTTGAACCTTGGGCCTTATGAGCGGAACTGCCGCGCGCATTGGGTGACGCCCGATGACCCGATGCCGGAAGATTTCTCGTTTCAGCTGTACCCGGACGATCTGGACCGGTTGGAATGGTACATCGAGGATGCGATGGCGCGCGTGCCGTTGTTGGGCGAGGGCGGTGTGGGGCGCAATATCAACGGACCCATTCCCTACGCGCCCGATGGCCTGCCGATGGTGGGGCCGATGCCCGGCGTGGTGAACGCGTTCGAGGCGCATTCTTTCACCTTCGGGAGCGTGCAAGGCGGTGGTGCGGGCAAGGTGTTGGCCGAATGGATCACCGAAGGCCAGACCGAATGGGACATGTGGGCCGTCGATCCGCGCCGCTATACTGATTACACCGATCACGATTATTGCCTGGACAAGGCGTTGGAGACCTATGGCCACGAATACGGGATGCATTTCCCGTGGAAGGCCTGGCCTGCGGGGCGCGACAAGAAGCTGTCGCCCAATGATGCGCGGGTGCGCGCGTTGGGCGGTCAGATGGGCGCTTATGCCGGGTGGGAACGGGCGAATTGGTTCGCGAAACCAGGCGATGACACGTCGCTTGAGGCGACCGAGACCTGGGGCCGTGCGGGCCCTTGGGAGGCGCGGGTGCGCGCGGAATGTGAGGCGGTGCGCGACGGGGTCGGCGTTCTGGATTTGCCGGGGTTCTCGCGGTTCGAGTTGACCGGTGATGGCGCTGCGGACTGGTTGGGGGGCCGAATTGCGGGCGCGCTGCCCAAGGTGGGGCGCCTCAACCTGGGCTATTTCCCGGACCCGCGCGGGCGTATCCTGACCGAGATGTCGCTGATCCGGCACGGCGAAGATCACTTTACCCTGATCACGGCGGCACCGGCGCAATGGCACGATTACGAGGTGCTCTGGCGCGACGGATTGCCGGAGGGCGTAAGCCTGACCGACCACACAACGGAGGTCTCCACCCTGATCGTGACCGGGCCGCGCGCGCGGGCGCTGTTAGAGGCCGTGGGGACCGATGCGGACCTGTCTTTGGGCTGGCTGACGCATCAGAAGGCGCAGATGGCCGGGCACCCCGTGCACCTGCTGCGCGTGTCGTTTGCCGGTGAGTTGGGCTGGGAGGTGCATGCGCCGTTCGACGTGATGGCGATGGTTTACGAGGCCGTGCTGGCCGCCGGGGCCACGCCGTTTGGAATGTTCGCGCTCAACGCGCTTCGCATCGAAAAGGGATATCGGGCGTGGAAGGGCGATTTGTCCACCGATTACAGCCTTCTGGAAGGTGGGCTGGAGCGGTTCATCAAGTTCGACAAACCGCAGGATTTCCCGGGCAAGGCGGCGCTTCTGGCCGAAAAGCAGCGTGGCGTGGCCAAGCGGTTCGTGACGCTGAAGGGGGAGGCGGGCGAGGCCGACGCGCCGTATATGTCAACGATCACCAAAGATGGCGCGGTCGTGGGCGAGACGACGAGCGGCGCGTGGGGCTACCGCGTGGGCCATTCCGTGGCGCTGGCGATGGTGCGCGCGGATTGCGCGTCGCCGGGAACGGAGTTGGACGTCAATATCTATGGCGAGATCTGCCGCGCGGTGGTGCAGGGTGACGGGCCGGTGTGGGATCCGCAGAACGAAAGGCTGCGGGCTTGAACGGATCGGCGGTCTTCATGACGGCCATTGATGCCAAAACAGCACGTCCGCATCGATTGCGGCGGGCGGAGGTGAGTTTTGGGGCGCGGCGCGGGGCATTTGTGGGCCGTTTGGCCAGGGCCGCGCGCGGATGTGTGTTTGACGACGCTTCTTTTGACTGCGACTGGATCGCGTGCAGATCGCCCGACGGCGACTGGGTCGACTTCATCGCAAAGGCAAAGGGGCAAGCGGCATGGATGTGACACTCTTGGATGGCGGAATGGGGCAGGAGTTGATCGCGCGCTCGGGCCAACCCGCGCAGCCGCTGTGGTCGACGCAGGTGATGCTTGATCGGCCCGGTCTGGTGGCCGAGGTTCATGGGGATTACGTGGCGGCGGGCGCGCAGGTGGTGACGACGAATTCCTACGCGATCCACCGCGACCGGTTGCGCGGGGCGGAGTCGAACCATTATGCCGGTGCCGGGATCGATTTGCCGGACCGCGAGGCGGAGTTCGAGGCGCTTTTGGGCCGCGCGCTGGACGAGGCAGAAGGGGTGCGGGGGCGGGCGCAGATCGCGGGCGCCATCGGGCCGCTGGGGGCAAGTTACCGCGCCGATCTGAACCCGCCGTTCGACGAGGCGGTGGCGCTTTATGCGGAGATCGCCAAGATCCTTGCGCCGCGCGCCGATATCCTCGTGTTCGAGACGATCGCCTCGGTCGAGGCGGCGCGCGCCTGCCTTGAGGCCGGGCGCCAGACGTTGCGGCCCGTGTGGCTGGCGCTGACGGTGGATGATGAGGACGGCAGCCTGCTGCGCTCGGGCGAGCCGGTCGCCGATGCGCTGGCGGTGGCGCGCGACGCGGATGCGGTGCTGGCCAATTGCTCGGCCCCCGAGGTCATGCCAGCGGCGTTGGAGATCATCGGCAAGGGCAATGTGCCGTTCGGGGCCTATGCCAACGCGTTCACGCAGATCACCAAAGCATTTCTGGCGGGCGGCACCACGGCCAGCGACCTGAGCGCGCGGCGCGACATGGGGCCCGAGGCCTATGCCGATCACGCGATGGCCTGGGTCGATATGGGGGCCACGATCATTGGGGGCTGCTGCGAAACCGGGCCCGCGCATATCGCGGAAATCGCCCGCAGGTTAGGCCGGTGAGCGCCCGCGCCGCCCGGTTCGGAGCCAACGCTCCGCTCAGCTTGGTGGCGCAACGCTGCGCATCTTTGTTCCCTGAAAATGCACCTTTTGGAGGTCCGCCTGCCCCTTGCGGGGCGGTCCCGACAAGGCGGCCCCTCTCAAACCCGAGGAGACGTCCATGACATTGTCCGACCGGCACGAAAAATTCGCGGCCCTGCACAAGGCGGGCTGTTTCGTGATGCCCAACCCATGGGACATCGGATCGGCGCGGATGATGGCGGCGATGGGGGCGGTGGCGCTGGCCACGTCTTCGGCGGCGCATGCCTTCACATTGGGTCGGCCCGATATGGGCGGGGTGACCCGCGACGAGGCCTTGGCCCATGCGCAGGATATCGTCGCGGCCACCGGCCTTCCGGTGTCGGGCGATTTCGAGAACGGCTTTGGCGACACGCCCGAGGATGTCGCCGAAACGGTGCGGCTGGCCGCCGAGGTGGGCCTGTCGGGCTGCGGGATCGAGGATATGGCCTTTGGCGAAAGCGTCACGGCCTATGACTTTGAATTGGCGTTGGAAAAGATCCGCGTGGGCGTGGGCGCGGCGCGCGCGCTGGGGCGGCCATTTGTGCTCACGGCGCGGGCCGATGGGGTGATGAACGGGGTCTATGACCTGGAGCAGGGCCTCACGCGGCTCCAGGCGTTCGAGGCGGCGGGCGCCGACTGCCTGTACCTGCCGGTGCCGCCGGGCAAGGCCGAGTTGGCGCAGGTTCTGGCGGCGGTGAAGGCCCCGGTCAACGCATTGGCGGTCGGCCCGTTGCAGGACATGTCGGTGGCGACGCTGGCGGGGATGGGGGTGCGGCGCATCTCGCTCGGGTCTCAGGTGGCGCGGTTGACCCATGCCACGATCCGCGACGCGATGACATCGCTTGCGGCGGGCAATCTGACCCCTTTCAAAGGCAGCGCCGGTGGCGCGGAGATCGATGCAATGCTCAAGGGAGGGCGCGGCGATGGTTGAAGTTCAAGAGCGCAAGGGACGGCGCGGTGGCGGCCGCGCGGCGCGGGTGGCGGCACGGGCGGCGGCCTTGCCCGAAGATCTGCAACCGATCCGGGCGGGGATGGAGGGCGGCACGCTCAAGGTCCTGAGCGAGGTGCAGATCCGGCAGATCCACGAGGCCGCGTTGCAGGCGCTTGAGACGATCGGCCTGGCCGATGCGCCGCAATCGGGGATCGACATCATGGTGGGCGCGGGTGCCGTGCTTGGCGACGACGGGCGGGTGCGGTTCCCGCGCGCGCTGGTCGAGGACATGATCGCGCGGGCCAATCGCGCGGTCACATTGCCCGCCCGCGATCCGCGCCATGATTTGCACCTGAGCGCGCAGCGGGTGCATTACGGCACGGCGGGTGCTGCGGTCAACGTGGTGGAAGTCGAGACGAATTCCTATCGCCATTCCACGTCTCAGGACCTCTATGATGCGGCGCGGATCACGCAAGCGCTTGAGAACGTGCATTTCTTTCAACGCCCCATGGTGTGTCGGGACATCGCAGACAATCTGGAGATGGACCTGAATTCGATCTACGCCTGCGTGGCGGGCACGCAAAAGCACATCGGCATGTCGTTCAGCGACCCGTCCCATGTGGCCCCGTGCATGGAGATGATCCATGTGCTGGCGGGCGGCGAAGACGCATGGCGGGCGCGGCCGTTCATGTCGAACACCAATTGCTTTGTGGTGCCGCCGATGAAATTCGCCACC
>CAZPJO010000113.1:3737-7641 GCA_964586895.1 uncultured Roseicyclus sp. | reverse complement strand
TCGGTCATCGGCGCAAGTGTCGGCGGGATTTGGGTTTCCCGCAAGGGGTTGGGCGGTCTTGGGTTTACTGCGCCAATGCGCCTGCGAGGGCGGGCCATTCGGCGGGACGGACGGGGGCGATGAGGCTGCGGAAATCGTCGCTGCCGAGACGGGCCACGAGGATGCCGACGAGCAGCGGGCCATTTTCGGTCAGGCGCACGAGCGCGCCGCCCGATTGGCCGGCGGCGACGGCACAATTGGAGGCGATGGCACCACCGTCGGCTTCGGTGGCAAAGCAGGGTTCATGCCCGCGCAGGGCATCGACAGAGCCTTCGCCGATGGTGCGGCGGTTGACGTAGCCGAAGGTGCCGTGGGGCATGGTGTCGTCCAGTTCGATCATGCGCAGGGGGCTGGCGATCTCGGGCGGGACGGGATTGGCCAGGTGCAGCAGGGCGAGGTCATGGGCGAAGTTTTCGACGGCGGCGGCGGCGGCCCGGTCGGAGAGGGGATGGAAGACCACGCGGTCGATGAGCACGCGGAACCGGTTAGGGCCAACGGGGTCGAAGGTCAGCGCGCGGGTGCGCGGGCGGCTGATGCAATGGCCGGCGGTCAGGGCCACGGAGGGGGCTATCAGCACGGCGGTGCAGCCGCCCAGGACGGCGTCTTCACCGCGCAGGCGGGCGACGGCTGCAAGGTCGGTCACACGGGTGGCCGGGGTGATTTGGGGGGCTTGGGACACATCGGCCAAGGCGGGCGCCAGGGGCGCGGCGACAAGGCAGGCAAGGAGTGCGATCGTACGTAACATGGGGGGACCATGCCCGCGATTTTGGTGTGATGCAAAGGGGAGAATGACGGCGAGATGGTGCAGGGCAGGTGGGGAGGGGGTTGTTAAGGTGTGGTTTGGTGCCCACTTGGCGCGGTGCACCCGTTGCACTCCGCAGGTCGCGCCACTAGGGTGCCGCAAATTTCAAACACGGGGCGCGAGAGTGCCCTAAGACCCAACAGACCCAACGATAAAAGGACCCCGCCCATGGAAGCCTTCGGCCAGGTGATCCCGCTGATCCTGATCCTTGTGATCATGTATTTCTTCCTGATCCGCCCGCAGCAGAAGAAGGTGAAAGAGCATCAGGCGATGGTCGAGGCGTTGCGGCGCGGCGATGAGGTGGTCACGCAGGGCGGGTTGATCGGCAAGATCACCAAGGTCAAGGACGAGACCGAGGTCGAGGTCGAGGTGGCCAAGGACGTGCGCATCCGTGTGTTGCGCCCGACGATTGCACAGGTCCGGTCCAAGACCGAGCCCGCCAACGATTGATCTGCGCGCGGCCGCGCCGGGTGCGGCGGGCCGTTTGTGCGGTGGTTGGGTGGCGCATTGCGCGTTCGCCCGCGTCTTGAGGAAAACCCATGCTTCAGATCCCGCTTTGGAACCGGCTGTTCATCCTGCTCGTGCTGCTGGCGGGGCTGAGCTTTGCCTTTCCGAATTTCTTCTACGAGAGGGTCGAGCGGCACAATGATGCCGTGGCCGAGATGGAGCGCGACGGGATCGAGACCGACGCGCTTTTGGCCGAGCAGGCGCTTTGGCCGAGTTTCCTGCCCTCGACGCTGGTGAACCTTGGGCTTGATCTGCGGGGCGGGGCGCATTTGCTGGCCGAGGTGCGGGTGGAAGACGTGTATGTGGCGCGGATGGACGCGCTTTGGCCGGAGGTGCGCGATACGCTGCGGGACTTGCGCAATGAGGTTGGCGGGATCCGCCGGATCGACGCGGAGCCGGGCCTGTTGCAGGTGCGGCTGGAGAATGCGGAGGGCATGAGTGCCGCGGTCGCGGCGGTGCGCGCGTTGGGTCAGCCGGTCGTCAGCCTGACCGGAGCGATTGGCGATACGACGCTGGATGTGAGCGGGTCGGGCGATATCCTGACCGTGCGGTTGAGCGATGCGGAGCAGCAGGCGACCAACGACCGGACCATGCAGCAGAGCATCGAGATCGTGCGCCGCCGCGTTGATGAGGCGGGCACGCGCGAGCCGACGATCCAACGGCAGGGGCAGGATCGCATCCTGATCCAGGTGCCGGGGATCGGGTCGGCGCAGGAGCTGAAGGATTTGATCGGGACGACCGCGCGGCTGACGTTCCATCCGGTTGTGGGGCGCGCGTCGAGCGCGGATGAGGATGTCGAAAGCCGCCAGATCGTGCTGCCGTCGATTGACCCGCAGGACACCGGCACGTTCTACATTCTTGAAGAAACGCCCGTGGTGTCGGGCGATGACCTTGTGGACAGCCAACCCTCGTTCGAGCAGCAATCGGGCCTTCCGGTGGTGACGTTCCGGTTCAACCCATCGGGCGCGCGGGCGTTTGGCGAATATACGGCGGCCAATGTGGGCGCGCCTTTTGCCATCGTGCTTGACGAAGAGGTGATCAGCGCGCCGGTGATCCGGCAGGCGATCACGGGCGGCGCGGGGCAGATCAGCGGGAATTTCACGGTGGAAAGCTCGACTGAGCTGGCGATCTTGCTGCGCGCGGGCGCGTTGCCGGCGGAGATGACCTTCCTTGAAGAGCGCACAATCGGCCCGGAACTGGGCGCGGACAGCATCGAGGCGGGGCAGACGGCGGCCCTTGTCGCCTTTGCGGCGGTTCTGCTGTTCATGATCCTGAGCTACGGAACATTTGGTATCTTCGCCTCCATCGCGCTGATCCTGAACGTGGGCATGATCTTCGGGGTGTTGTCGCTTATCGGGGCGACGCTGACCCTTCCGGGGATCGGGTGGATCGTGTTGACCATCTGTATTGCGGTGGACTCCAATGTGCTGGTGTTCGTACGGTTCCGAGTGGAATTGAAGACGGCGCGCGGCCCGGCGCGGGCCATCGAGTTGGGCTATGAACGCGCGCTGAGCGCCATCATCGACGCCAACATCACAACATTCATCATCGCCACGATCCTGTTTGTCCTGGGCTCCGGCCCGGTGCGCGGGTTCTCGGTGACGCTTGGGATCGGGATCGTCACCTCGGTCTTCACGGCGATTTATGTCACGCGGCTTTTGATCATCTTCTGGTTCGAGCGCCGCCGCCCCAAGACAATCGAGGTCTGATCCCATGCGCCTGAGACTTGTTCCGCAGGAAACCAACTTCGATTTCTTCAAATACGCGCGTGCGACCTTCGGGGCGTCGGTGGTGGCGATGATCGCGTCGATTGCGATCTGGCTTAGCGTCGGGCTGAATTTCGGGATCGACTTTCTGGGCGGCACGACGATCCGCACCGACGCAACGGTCGAGGTCGACGTGGCCGATTACCGCGCGGCGTTGGAGGAATTGGACCTTGGCGACGTAGTGATTTCGCGGGTGTTCGACCCGAATTTCGACGCCGATCAATACGTGGTCACCGTGCGCATTCAGGCGCAGGAGGGCGTTGAATCCGTGACGCCCGAGACCATCGCCGCCATCGAGGGCGCGCTTTTGGCCAATGTGGACCCGGAGATGACCTTTCCATCGGTGGAATCGGTGGGGCCCAAAGTGTCGGGCGAGTTGATCCAGACGGCGATCATCGCGGTTCTGGCGTCGCTTGGCGCGATCCTGATCTACATCTGGCTCAGGTTCGAGTGGCAGTTTTCGGTGGGCGCCGTGGCCGCGTTGGTGCATGACGTGATCCTGACCATCGGGATCTTCAGCCTGTTCCAGATCCGGTTTGACCTGGCCACGATTGCGGCGCTTCTGACCATTGTGGGTTATTCGATCAACGACACGGTGGTGATCTTCGACCGCCTGCGCGAGAACCTGATCAAGTACAAGCAGCGCGCGTTGCGCGATGTGATGAACCTCAGCGCGAACGAGACGCTGAGCCGCACGTTGATGACGTCCGGCACCACGGCGCTGGCGTTGATTGCGCTGCTGGTTCTGGGGGGTGACGTGATCCGCGGGTTCGTGTTCGCGATCCTGTGG
>CAZPJO010000113.1:0-3727 GCA_964586895.1 uncultured Roseicyclus sp. | reverse complement strand
CCGCGGCTGGCCCGGGGGCCCCCCGCCCCCCCCCCCCCCGCCACCGCCACCCGCTGGGGCGTTATCGTGGGGACCTATTCGTCGATCTACGTGGCCAAGAATGTGGTGTTGATGCTTGGCGTCAAGCGCGACTGGTCGAAGCCCACCGATGGGTCGGGCGGGCCGGGTGGCACGCAATTCGCCAACGTGGATGCCGGAGGCGCTGACCGAGGCCCTGGCGATGCCGGGCCTCGGGTGGGTGTGCTTCGCGTCCCTTTTGGCGGGGATGGTTTATGGCTTCGCGGGATTCGGATCGGCGTTGATTTTCATGCCGCTGGCGGTGATCTTCCTGCCGCCTGCATTGGCGATTGCGGCGTTTTCGCTGTCGGCTCTGGCGTCGCTTGTGACGGTGATCCCGAAGGCGTGGCGCGTTGCGAACCGGTCGCAGACCCTTTTGATGGTGGGGATGTCATTGCTGACCATGCCGCTGGGGATCGCGTTGCTGCGGCTGCTGCCCGAGGTCACGATCCGCACCTGGGTCTGTGTCCTGACGTTGGTGACGCTGGCGGCGTTGCTGGCCGGGTGGAAGGTGCCATTGCGCGGCGGGGCGCCGTTGCGCGCGGGCGTTGGCGCGCTGAGCGGGATCACGGGGGGATCGACGGGGCTGAACGGGCCGCCGGTGATCCTGTTCAACCTCGCAAGCACGCAATCGGTCGAGGTCACGCGCGGCAATCTGGCCTGTTTCCTGACCTTCAATTCGCTGCTGATGATACCGATGATGTGGCTGCAGGGCCTGATCGACGGGCCCGCGATCTGGCTTGGCGTGATCCTTTTGGGGCCCTATGCGTTGGGCACCTGGTCCGGGGCGCGGATGTTTCGGCCACAGGCGGCGGGCCTCTACAAGACGGCGGCCTATATGCTGATCGGGGTGGCGGGGGTGATGGGCCTGCCGATCTGGGAAGGATGAATGCGATGCGCATGAACGAGGTAAGTTTCGATGACAGCCGCCCGGTTGACGGCTACGGGCCGGGCTTTTTCCGCGTTGGCGGCGAGGTCATACAGGGCGCGGTTTTGCTCAGCCCCGGCGGCGTGGCGGAATGGGCCGGGTTCGACGATGCGGCGGCGGTGGTGGCCAAGGCGGCAGAGGTCGATTTCCTTCTGATCGGCACGGGGGCCGACATCGCCCACGCGCCGCCCGCATTCCGTCAGGCGGTGGAGGCGGCGGGCATTGGCCTTGAGGTCATGGCTTCCCCGGCGGCGTGCCGGACGTATAACGTGCTGCTGGCCGAGGGGCGGCGTGTCGGGGCCGCGATGCTGCCGGTCTGACCCGAATTGATCCGGCCTTCTCCCGCGCCGCGCGGCCTGCCCATCTGTGCTTTTTCAAATACCTAAAATACCGACCGCTGAGGCAGCGCGCGGCCCTGTGGCAGGGCGTCGCCAAGGATCATCGCGCGCAATTCCCGTTCCAATTTGCGGCGCATGGTTTCGGCGAAGTCATTGTGGTTGAGCGCATATTCCACAAACGCGCCGGGGCCGTGCATGACATGTTCAAGGAAATAACCTTCGATCTCGCGTGAGGCCCCGCCGATGGCAAGGCCGTTGACAGTGACCCCGTCGAAATCGAAATGTTCATAGGCGGCGGCGGGCGGGAAGCCGTCGTTGTTCTGTCCGTCGCCCGAGATGTCGAGGGTCTGGAACAGGCAGGCGGGGGCTTCGCGGAAGCGGGTCGACGCGAACCCAAGCGCATAGCCAAGGGCGGTCGGGAAATCCTGATTGCCACGGATCGCCTGGTTCACCCGTTCGGTGATGGCAAGAAGATCGGCTTCGCTTTCCACCATGACCCAGTCGACGATGATGTCCTGCTGGAACCGGCCCGACCATTCGAAAATCGACAGCGCCACGGGACCGGGGCCGTTGAGGAACGCCTCGGTCACGGTCGGATCCAGCAGCGCCGAGGCCAACCCCTCGACCTGCAACCGGTATTCCGCCTGATCGACCGAGGCAGAGACATCCATGCCAAGTTGCAAGGCCAGCCTGCATTGCCCCTGCGCAAAGGCGGGGGCGGCTGCGAGGAGCACTACGGCGCAGGCCGACGCTGCGAGGAGGGGTGCCCTTACCAATGGCCGACGTTCTCCATCGAGGCCCAGGGTTCCGCCGGGGGCAGGGCATCGCCCGCCTGCAGAAGCTCGACCGAGACATTGTCGGGCGAGCGCACGAACGCCATGTGCCCGTCACGGGGCGGGCGGTTGATCGTCACGCCATTGTCCATCAGATGCTGGCACAGGCCGTAGATATCATCGACGCGGTAGGCGAGGTGGCCGAAATGGCGGCTGTCGGACGGCAGGCCCGCGTCGCCATCCCAATTGTAGGTCAGCTCGACATGGGCGTCCTCCTGGCCCGGCGGGGTCATGAAGACGAGGGTGAAGCGCCCGCCCTCGCTGTCGTGGCGGCGGGTCTCTTCCAGACCGAGCAGCTTGAAAAACGCGATCGACGCGTCGAGGTCTTTCACCCGGACCATCGTGTGAAGGTAATGGATGCCCATTGGCGCATGCTCCCCATGTGTGCGTTGGGGGTAGCTTAACGCGGGATCGGAGAATGCCTAGTGCGGTTGTGTTAAATTTCGCGTGCGCTGGGGTCGATGGGCTGCGCTTGCATCGCATCGCGCACCACCAGCGTCACGGTCACAAACGCCACGAACAGCAGCAGATACCACGACCCGAATTTACCGAAATCCACCAGGCCGATGTCGCCTTGCGTCTCATAGGTCCAGGTCTGGGTGAAGGTGCCGATGTTCTCGGCCACCCACAAAAGGAACGCCGACAGGATCGCGCCCACGGGCAGGCGGATGGCAAAGGGTCTGGCGGCCGGATAAAACCAGATCCGCGTGCGCCAGAACAGCACCAGCGTGGCCGCAAACAGGGCCCACCGGATGTCGTAAGTGTAGTGGTGGGTGTAGAAATTTGCGTAGATCAGGACGGCCAGCAGATAGGTCATCCAGAACGCGGGATAGGGCGCGAATTGGATATGGAAGATCCGGATGGAGCGCGCGATGAAAGAGCCGACGGAGGCATACATGAAGCCCGAGAAGAGCGGCACGCCGCCGATTTCAAGGAGGCCTTGGTCAGGGTAATCCCACGAGCCTTGCGCCAGTTTGAAGATTTCCATCACCGTGCCCGTGATGTGGAAAATGAGGATGACTTTGGCCTCTTCCCAGGTTTCGAACCCGCGCCAGATGAAGACGATTTGCGTGACCACGGCGAAAATCACCAGCGCGTCGTAGCGGGCGAGGGCCCAATCGTCTTGCCAGATCAGGCGGGTGAAAATGATCGCGCTGAGGATCAGAATGCCGAAAAGCGCGGCATAGGCGCCTTTGGCGAAAATCAGGGCCGCGAGGGCCAGTGGCCCCCGACCCGCCATTCGCCGTTCCAGATTGGCCACGCTTACGCTTGTCATCCTGCCTCAACTTCTTGCGGTCTGTGGGCGCGGTGGGGCAATATGTGGTCTCACGCCGCCCATTCACCGATTCCCCGAGGACATGCCATGCCGCTGACGCCTGAACAACTGGAGGATATCCAGTCTGCCCGCTCTAACCCACAACCAACGCTGCGCGCGGTGGCCCCGGGGATGGAGGCGCATTTGTATGAGGCCAAGCCGGTTCTGGACCACGGGTTCGTGCGGGTCGTCGATTACATGGGCGTCGATGCGGCCATCGTGCAGGCCGCGCGGGTCAGCTATGGGGCCGGGTCCA
>CAZPJO010000112.1:6363-7688 GCA_964586895.1 uncultured Roseicyclus sp. | reverse complement strand
CGGCCTCGATCTTCCCTGCACTGATGATGGGCATCTTCTCCAAGCGCATCAACAATTCCGGTGCGGTTGCGGGCATGCTGGCAGGTCTGGTGGTGACGCTGGTCTACATCTTCCTGCACAAGGGCTGGCTGTTCATTCCGGACACCAATTCCTTCACCGATGCGGATCCGCTTCTGGGCCCGATCAAGTCGACCTCGTTCGGCGCCATCGGTGCGGCGGTCAACTTCGCGGTGGCCTATGTGGTCTCCGGCATGACGAAGGAAACCCCGCAGCACATCAAGGATCTGGTGGAAAGCGTGCGCATCCCGCGTGGGGCAAGTGGCGCCGTCGATCACTGAGACGACCTTGGGATCGCCGCGTGGTCGCATGCGGCGGTCCCGATCCCGAAACGACCCGAACCTGTCCGTGCCCCGGGGCGCGGGCAGGTGCGTTTTCCAAGTGAAAGCCACCCATGTCCCTTTCGGTTGACCTGACCCGCTTCCTTGCTTCCGTCCATCCCTATGACAGTCTGTCCGAGGGGGATCTGACGGATCTGGCCGCGCAGTGTCGCGTCTTGGAGGCCGCCCCCGGCGAGACGATCTTCGCCCTCGGGGACACGGTCGATTTCCTCTATGTTCTGGTCGCAGGTGAGGTCGAGGTGTTCGACGACACCGACGCGCCCCTGTCGCTGCTCGGGCCACGCAATTCCTTCGGCGAACGCGCGATCCTGCGCGGGGAACGGGCCAGCCGCCGCATCCATGTTCTGTCCGATACCGCGTTGATCGGCATTCCGGCGGCCCTTCTGTTGCAATTGATCGCCGACCACGCGCCGATTGCGCGGTTTTTCGACCGCACCGGCCGGGCGCAGGCCAGGCCGCGTGATCTGGCCAGTATGCCGGTTGAAACCCTGATGACGCGCGCGCCGGTCACCTGCGCCCCCGATGCCCCGATCCGCGCCGCGGCGGCACAGATGCACGAGCGGCAGATATCCTCGATCTGCATCGCAGAGGCGGACCGCTTTCAGGGGATCGTCACGCTGCGCGATTTGAATGGCAAGGTCATCGTCGCGGGCACCGACCCGTCCGCGCCGATCTCGACCATCATGACCCAAGCCCCGCTCGCCCTTGGCCCCAAGGCGCTGGTCACCGATGTGCTGCACCTGATGGTCGAACGCGGCATAGGTCACGTCCCGATTGTCGAGGGCGACCGCCTTGTGGGCATTGTCACGCAAACCGACCTGACCCGTGCGCAGGCGATGACATCTGCCGATCTGGTGGGCCGCGTGGCGCGCGCCACAACGCCCCCGCAGATGGCGCGCGCGACCCCGGAGATCCCGCAGCTTTTGG
>CAZPJO010000112.1:0-6353 GCA_964586895.1 uncultured Roseicyclus sp. | reverse complement strand
AGCGTTGAGGGTTTGGCGCAGGTAACCGCGCAAATCCCGCAGCTTTTGGTGCAATTGATCAACAATGGCACCCGGCACGAGGTGATCACCCGCCTGATCACCGATATCGCCGACACCGCGACGCGCCGCCTTCTGGCGCTGGCCGAGGGGGATCTCGGAGCCCCGCCCGTGCCCTACCTGTGGCTTGCCTGCGGCTCGCAGGGCCGGCAGGAACAGACCGGCGTCTCGGATCAGGACAATTGCCTGATCCTCTCCGATGACGCGTCTGGGGCCGACAGGCCGTATTTCGAGGCGCTGGCCAAGTTCGTCTGCGACGGGCTCAACACCATCGGCTATGTCTATTGCCCCGGTGACATGATGGCCACGAATCCGCGTTGGTGCCAGCCGCTGGCCACATGGCGCGGCTATTTCAAAGGCTGGATCGCCAAGCCCAACCCCGAGGCGCAGATGCTGGCCTCGGTCATGTTCGACCTTCGGTCCATCGGCGGGGACATGTCGCTGTTTGAGGGATTGCAGGCGGAAACGCTCAAGGCGGCCTCGGCCAATTCGATCTTCGTGGCGCATATGGTGGCCAATTCGCTCAAGCATTATCCGCCGCTTGGCCTTCTGCGCGGGCTGGCCACGATCCGTGCGGGTGAGCATCGCAATCAGCTCGACATGAAGCACAACGGCGTCGTGCCGATTACCGATCTGGGCCGCATCTACGCGCTCGAGGGGCAGCTTGCGCCGGTCAACACACGCGCCCGCCTTGAGGCCGCGATGGAGGCGGGCGTGCTGTCGCCCTCGGGCGGTGCGGATCTTCTGGATGCCTATGACCTGATCGCGACCAAGCGGCTTGAAGATCAGGCAGGCCAGATCAAGGCGGGCGATGCGCCCGACAATTACCTTGATCCCGCGACGCTTTCCGATTTTGAGCGCAGCCATCTGCGTGACGCATTTGTTGTGGTAAAGACAATGCAATCCGCCGCCGGGTCCGGGAAGGGAGCCTTGTCCTGATGTTTATCGAATTGATCGCCACCGTTTTTGCCGGGATCGCGTGTGCGGGCGTGGCCATGTTGCTCAACCGTGTGACCGGTCGCCGCCTGCCGAAATGGCTGACGCCGGTCGCGGCGGGCCTTGGCATGCTCGCCATGACGGTGTCCAACGAATACACATGGTTCGACCGGACCGCGGCGGAATTGCCCGAGGGCATCGAGATCGCCATGACCGTCGAAAATCAAAGCTGGTTCCGTCCCTGGACGCAAGCTTACCCCTATGTGGAGCGGTTTGTGGCCGTTGATACCGGCACCGCTCGGACCAATGCGGCCGTGCCGGACCAACGCTTGGCGAACCTCTATTTCTTCGGGCGCTGGTCACCGATTGATCAGGCGCCGGTGCTCTTTGACTGCGCCGAGGCCCGGTCCGCCGTTCTGATCGACGGGGCGGCCTTTGGGGTCGATGGCACGATCACCGACGCCCAGTGGGAAGCGATGCCGGAAGATGACCCGATCCTGACGCTGGTTTGCGAGACCTGACATGTCCACTCTTCTGTCCCTGCGCCTGCGCATTTTCCTGTTCTTCTGCCTTTTGGCGGTTGCGGGGATCGCGGTCGCGGCGGGGGCGGCTTGGGTTGCGGCGGGGCGCGCGGCGGCGGGGCTGACGGCGGTGTTGATTTTCGCGTTCGTGAACACGGGCGTGATCCTCGGGATCTGGCTGTTGTTCGATGAAAATGTCGCTAAGCCGATCCTGAACATGGCCACGCAATTGCGGCTGCGCGCCCATTCGGGCAGCGGCGCGGGCGTGGACCCGAGCGAGGCGCGGTATCTGGGGGATCTGGGTCCGGCGGCGCAGGCGCTCACGCAGCAGGTCGGCGATGTGCAAAGCGACACCGATGCCCGCGTCGCCTCCGAGACCGAGCGCCTTCAAGGCGAGGCCGAGCGCCTGACCGCGATCCTCAGCGAGATCCCGATTGCCACGATCCTGCTCAACACGGGCGGTGAGATCGTTTTGTACGACAGTCAGGCGGCGGCGGTCCTGTCACGCATTGCGCCGCCCCGCCTGAAGGCGCGCCTGACGGATTATTTTGATCCCGATCCAATCGCGTCCGCGATGGCGGCTTTGGCGAAGGCCGATGGCAATGTGCCCCTGCGCCTGACCGATGCGCAGGGGCATCATGTGTTTCACGGACGCCTCAAAGGTCTGCGCGGGGGCGGGCATATGGTCCTGATCGACCCGCCGGATATGTCCGATACTGATCCGGCCATCGCCCCGCGCCCCCTGGTCTACGATTTCGATCTGCTGGCGCAGGAAGAGGCCGGCGCGCTTGCCGATACCCAATTGTCGCAGCTCTCCTTCGTGGCCTTCGATACCGAGACCACGGGGCTTTCCGTCAAGGACGACGCGGTGGTGCAGATCGGCGCCGTCCGGGTCCTGCGCGGGCGCATCGTCGAGGGCGAGGTGATCGACACCTATGTCGATCCTGGTCGCCCGATCCCGCCCGCATCGACCCGTGTGCACCATATCACCGATGACGATGTCGCGGGCGCGCCGGATATCGAGGTGGCGGGCCGGACCCTTCATGCCTTTGCGCGCGACGCGGTTCTGGTGGCGCATAATGCCCCGTTTGATATCGGGCTTTTGCGCAAGGACGAAGCGCGGATGGGCGTTGCGTGGTCGCATCCGGTGCTTGATACCGTGCTGTTGTCTGCGGTGGTGTTCGGCACCAATGCGCAGCATTCGCTCGACGCGCTATGTGACCGGCTTGGCATCACCATTGCCGAGCATCGCCGCCACACCGCGCTTGGCGATGCGGAGGCCACGGCGGCGGTTCTGGTCTGTCTACTGCCACTGCTGGAAGGGATGGGGATCACGACCTTCGGGCGCCTTTTGCAGGAAACCCGCAAACACGGCCGCCTGCTGCAGGATCTGAATGGTTAAGAAATCCGAAACGGACGTGCGATTTAACGGAACCTTGACGCCACAATGGCGTGACGTTCACGTCAATGTGACAGGCTAAGGATGTCGCCGGACCCCTTTTACTTGCCCGGTGCTGACCAAATTTTGAGTTCTGCCGCTTCCCTCTCCCTCAGGTCCATTTCCGGGCCACCCTACCTACGAGGCACAGACACCAGTTTTTTATCACGTAACTATTTCGGGTCGGGGCCGCTTTGAGTGAGGCGGTTCCCGATCCGTGTTTACCGGCCAGTGTGTTAAAGTTCCGTTAAAAGCCGTCCGGCGTTTCCGTTGACGTTGATCGCGGGGGGGCGCAGGCGACACATTGGGGGTCTATCGGCGATTGGGGGGCCTCATGGGTACGACATCTGCGGCAAACGGCTACGGCGATTGGGCGTTGGAACTGGCGGGCCTGAACGGCGCCAAAAAATCGAAACTGTCACAGCATTGGGAGCCGCTTTTCCTGCGGGTTCTGGACGATGATGGACAGCCTGCGACTTTTCGCAAGGCGCGTGCCTTCTTCAAGCGCGCCGCTGCACTGGGCCACAAACGGGGCTTTTATGTGCCGGGCCTGGAGCACCAATTTCACGCGCTTCTCGACGACCGCAAAGCGTCGGTCGAGGTCATCGCCTTCCGCCGGTTGGATCGCCGGAGCCGTTTTGACGGGACAGGCAGCGGCAAGACGAAAGGCACGGGCAAGAACAAAAACGCCGCGCTCCGGTTCGAAATCCTCGCCAGTGGCACCGTCATCCACGCCGACGCCGTCCCGCAGATCGACCGGGTCGAACGGAGCGATGCGTCGGATGCCCCACCGCTGGTCTTCGGCATTCTCGACGACGGCATCGGCGCGCTCCACGGGCGCACCCGGCGCATGCCGACAAGCAGCCGGATCGAGAAACTCCTCTGGCTGGGGGCCCGACCCGGTGCCGCACCGGTGCTAACCCGGGCGCAGCTTGATGCTGAACTTGCCCGCCCGATCCAACGCTTGGAACACGACGCCTACTGCGAGATGGCCGATGCCATCTACGCCCCGCACACCCGCCACAGCCTTGGCCGCGCGCAGACCCACGGCGCGCATATGCTGGACCTTGCCGTCGGGGCCGATCCCGGCGATCCGCTGGCGCAGGTGCCGATCCTTGCCGTGCAGGTGGCCCCGGCAAGCTTTGATGATACGTCGGGCACGCGGCTCAACTTCGATATTCTGCTGGGGTTGCGGTGGCTTATCGTGGAAACGGCGCTTTTGGCCGGGCGCGGTGAGCCGGTTGATCTGGTCGTGAACATGAGCCTTGGCTACACCGCCGGGCCGAAAAACGGACGCTCGTTCGTGGAGCAGGCCGTCGCACGGCTGATGACCGTGGCCGAGGCAGCCTTGCGTGTCACGGTGCACCTCACCCTGCCTTACGGGAATGGCTATTCCGACAATGTGATCGCACGCAGCACCATTGATCCGTCGGCGATGCAGCGATTCAACCTGCGGGTGCAGCCCGACGACCGCACGCCGTCCTACCTTGAGTTGCGGCTGACCGATCAAAGCCCCGCGCAGGATCTGGCGGAGGCACGGATCACGATCACGCCGCCCCGTGGCGGTTTGCAAAACCCGGTGCAGCAGCTGCCGGCCGGTCAACACGCCGATCTGCGCAATGAGGACGGGCGGTTGTGGGGGCGGCTTTACCACGTGCCATCGCGCCCGCTTTTCGGCGGTCAGGTGGAGCCTGCGGTCTTGTTGCTGGCGCTGGCGCCGACCATTGGGCTCAGGTCCGATGCCGATCTGACCTGCCCGAGCGGCCAATGGCAGATCGAGTTGCGCAATTGTAACGGCCAGCCGATGGATGTGACGGCGCAGGTGCAGCGCGATGATGATCCCTCAGGCCGCAACACCGGCGCCCGGCAAGCCCGTCTGGAAGGGTTGGAAACCCGCATCTGGGACCCAGTCAGCCGCGCCTTTGACGGCGTGGACGATGGGGCAGGGCGGGTCACGCGGCGGGGCACGAATTCTGCGCTGTCCACGATCCCGCATCAACGCGCTTATTCCGTCGGCGGCGCGCTGGTGCGTCATGCGGCGGCGCAGGTGGTGGTCGAGCCCGCCGAATATTACGGGGCAGAGGGTGCGGATTGGTCGGGCAACGCCCCCGACCTCAGCGCGATCAGCGAGCGGGCGCGCGGCACGCCCGGGATCACGGCGGCGGGGCTTGGCTCGGCGGGCAATGCGCGCCTTTCGGGCAGCAGCACGGCCTGCGCCACGGCGGCGCGCGATCTGGTGGAGCATCTGCGCGGGGCGCAGCGCCTGCCCGATATCACCCATCCGGCCGTTGACCCGCGCCTTGGGTCGAGAACCATCATCGACACGCCCGCAATAAGGCGGCGACCCTGATCCGGGCCGCCGTCATTTTCACGACAGGTTCGGCATCTGCCCCAGTGCCTTTTGCCAAAGATACGCACTGATATCATCGACCGGCGCATTGAGGTCCACGACATTGGGCGGCGGCGGCTGATCCGCGGGCGCATCCCCCAGAAGCAGGCGCACATTGTCCTCCGTCAGGTCATGGATCGGGTTCGCAGGCCCCGGAAGGTCGAGACCGCGCGTGGCCGTTTGCCCGCCCCCCGACATCCAGTTCACCAACGCCTCCCCCAGCGTGACGCCAAGGACAAGGCCGCAAATGCTGTCGTGGGGGTAATGCACCCCGGCGACGGTGCGGTTGTCGGAAATCCGCATCGCCGTGCGCATCAGCATCCGGGCCGATCCGTTCGCATCACGGGTTGCGTTGTTCATGTCGAACCGCCCGGTGTGGCCCGCCTTGCGGTCCACAAGACCCGCCAACACGGTGGCCAGCGCAAAGGATTCCGTCGCATGGCCCGAGGGCCAGGCCCCATGCGTGGGCGTGTCGATCACCGGCATGACCTTGGACGACAGAAGCGATGGGCGCGGCACGTCAAAGACGAATTTGAACGGAAATTCGATGTAGCCGCACAATCGCACGACCGCTTCGGTCAGTTCGAACACCCAATCGCTGCGCGACCAATCCAGCAACAGAACCGCCCCGAAAAACGAGGTGATGTCTTCGGTCTGCATCAGGATTTCATCGATCCGATCACCGCGCAGGTCGGCCGCATCGCGCACCATCGGAAGCTGCGTGTTCGCGAAATAGGCGTTGTCGGGCCGGTTGAGCGTCACAAGCGGGTTGGATGCCGGGATCAACGTTGTGTTGAGGTCGCCGCCGGTGACGGAAAAGCGGGCGAAAAGCTGATCGTCGATGACCACTTCGCGCGGAATGTCCGACAGGCTTTCAAGCCGCGCGCCTGCGGTGCGGTTGGCGAGGACGGCGTTTGGTGTGGTTCCCGGATCGACGTCGCCGGTCCAATAGGGGGCGATGCCTTCGCGGTGGTTCAGCAGGGCAGATGACATCAGGCCATCGGGCCCATCC
>CAZPJO010000111.1:4533-7748 GCA_964586895.1 uncultured Roseicyclus sp. | reverse complement strand
GACGAACCATACGTTGCCGACGAAAAAGGCCGGGCGCTATACCGGCGGGCTTTGGGTGGGGAAATTCATCAAAACCCATTCGTATCAGAGGGTTGTGACGGACGAGGCGGCGACGTTGGTGGGGGAATACGGGTCACGCCTGTGCATGCTGGAAGGCTTTGTGGGGCATGCGGAGCAATGCAACGTGCGGGTGCGGCGCTATGGTGGTTTGAACGTGCCATACGGCGAGGGCGCGCCGTACCGCGACGCGGCGGAATAGCGACGGGGGAGACGCTGGTGCGGCCCTGGCCGCACGTCGTCGTCGCCCCTCCCGCCGTCCCGCTCATGGGGGCGCTGCCCCCGTCCTGTCGGACTCCCCCGAGGTATTTGGAAAAGCAAAGATGAGTGAAGCGGATCAGGCCAAGGCGTTGTTGCGGGGCGTGCGTCGGACGGGACGGCTCGAAGGCCTTGCGGGTCGGGATATTCCGATCCATCTGGCGTATCCGTTCGAGACGACGGATCTGGCGGAATACGGCGGAGTTTTGGACGCCCTTGGCCGCGCCTTCCCCGATCTGGAGCGGCGCAGTACGATCGAGATTGCGGGACGTGACGGGCAGGGTCAGCTTTGGGTCGGGCAGGGCGGCTATTGGTGCGGGTTGTTCGAGGGGCCATTTTTGGACATTCCACCGACCCGGCGGATGGCGGTGATGCGGTTTCATGATTTTTTTCGTGTGGAGGATGGCGCGGTTGTCGAGATGCAGTCGCTTTGGGATCTGCCCGAGTTGATGATGCAGGCCGGGGTCTGGCCCCTCTCGCCCGCATTGGGGCGCGAATTCCACGTGCCGGGGCCGGCGACGCAGGATGGGCTGCGCGTGTCTGGCGAAGGGGCGGGCGCGCTTGGGGTCGTCGACCAGATGCTGGCGGGTTTGGGCAATGATCCGGCGGGCACGCCACGCGCGACGATGGCGCGATATTGGCACGAGCACATGTCATGGTACGGGCCGTCGGGGATCGGCACGGCGCGGGGGATCGACGGATTTCGCAAGCACCATCAGGCGCCGTTTCTGGGCGGGATGCCGGATCGGTCGGCGCGGATGGACGAGGGGCATCTGTTTGCGGAGGGGGCCTATGTGGGCTTCACCGGATGGCCGGGAATGGATGTGACCCTGACCGGTGGTGCGTGGCTTGGGATACCGGGTGCAGGGCAGAAGCTTGAGATGCGGAGCCTCGATTTTTGGCGTATTGAAGAGGGCAAGATCGCTGAGAATTGGGTTCTAGTCGACCTGCTTCATGTCTATCATCAGATGGGTGTAGATGTGCTGGCGCGGATGCGGGAACTTGTCGAATGATTGCAAATAAGTTCGTTATTCACATATTTATCCACAGAAAAGTCGCGCATAATTGACTATTTACAACCTTATGATGGAAAGAGCCTGACATGATCTTGCCCCAAACGCCGTCGTTCTCACTGGCAGGAAAGCGCGCTTTTGTGCCGGGCGGTTCGCGGGGGATCGGATTGGGATGCGCGGTGGCGCTGGCCGAGGCGGGGGCGCATGTGACGCTGGGCGCGCGCGGCGCGGATCAGGTTGAAGCGGCCGCTCAGGCGATGCGTGATGCGGGGCTGAGTGCCGATGGAATTGCGTTTGACGTAACCGACCTTCCGGCGACTGAGGCGGCGATGGCAGACCTTGGGCCGTTGGACATCCTGTGCAACTCCGCCGGACTCGCGCGGCATTCCCCGGCGCTCGACACAAGCCCGGAAGATTTCGACGCGGTCATGCAGATCAACATCCGCGCGGCGTATTTCATGGCGCAATACGCCGCGCGCGGGATGGAGAGCGGCGGTTCGATCATCCAGATTTCGAGCCAGATGGGCCATGTCGGCGGGCAGGATCGCGCGGTCTATTGCGGCACGAAGCACGCGGTGGAGGGGATGACGAAATCAATGGCCATCGAATGGGGGCCAAGCAACATCCGCGTGAACACGATCTGCCCGACATTCGTGCGCACCGAATTGACCGCGCCGACCTTTGCTGACCCTGAAAAGCGCGCCTGGATCGAGGGCAAGATCAAGCTGCCGCGTGTGGCCGAGGTCGAGGACCTGATGGGGGCGGTCCTGTTCCTGGCGTGTGATGCGAGCGCGATGATCACCGGCACGTCGATCCTTGTGGATGGCGGCTGGACGGCGGGGTGATGGCGGATCGCAAGATCACTTCGGTCGATGTGGCCAAGCGCGCGGGCGTGAGCCAATCGGCGGTGAGCCGTGTGTTCACCCCGGGCGCGTCGGTGTCGCAGAAAATGGCGGATCGGGTGCGCAAGGCGGCGGATGATCTGGGCTATCGGCCCAATGTTCTGGCGCGGTCGCTGATCACGGGGCGGTCGCGGATCATCGGCCTTGTCGTGGCCTATCTCGACAATCCGTTCTACCCCGACGCGCTTGAGAAGCTTAGCGCGGCTTTGCAGGCGCAGGGCTACCATATCCTTGTTTTTCTTGCCGGAAACAACGACGGCGATGTGGAAAGCGTGATTGACGATCTGATGGATTATCAGGTCGACGGGATCATCACGGCGTCGATCAACCTGTCGGGTGAGTTGACGGATCGCTGCCGCGCGGCCGGCATTCCGGTGATGTTGTTCAACCGTGGGATTGCGGGGTCGGGACTGAGCGCTGTGACCTCGGCCAACCGGCTTGGCGGGGCGAAGGTGGCCGCGCATCTTCTAGAAACGGGGCACCGGCGGATCGCGCATATTTCGGGCTGGCTCGGGGCGTCGACCGGGCGCGACCGGCGCGATGGTTTCGTCGATACGCTGGAAGCGGCGGGGCAGCAGTTGCATGCCGAATTCGACGCAAGGTTCAACCGCGACAAGGCCGCCGAAGCCGCGCGCGCCATGATGCTTGAGCCCACTCCACCGGACGCCATTTTTGTTGGCAACGACCACATGGCCCTTGGCGTGATCGACATGCTGCGGTTCGAGATGGGCCTTAGCGTGCCCGGCGACGTCAGCATCATCGGTTATGATGACGTGCCGATGGCGGGCTGGCCGGCCTATGACCTGACGACCTTGCGCCAGCCTGTGAACCGGATGGTCGAGGCGACGGTGGCGACCCTGCTCGATGAAATCCAACATGGCCGCCCCCCTGGCACCGTAACCGAAATTCAGGGAGAGCTGATCTTGCGCGGCTCGGCCCGCCTGAGCAAAGGATAGTCCCCATGAAAGGCTTCGACCCGAAGTTC
>CAZPJO010000111.1:0-4523 GCA_964586895.1 uncultured Roseicyclus sp. | reverse complement strand
GATCGCGGTATCGCGACCCTGCATTCGTATTATGCCGATGATATTGTCGTGCGATCCCCGGCGTCGATTGTGGTTGGCAATCAGGGGGTTATCGCCGCGACCATGGCGACGTTGGCGGAATTTCCGGATCGGGTTTTGTTGGGGGAGGATGTCATCTGGTCCGGCACGCCCGAGGAGGGGATGTTGTCATCACACCGCATCATCAGTCAGGCGACCCACGCGGGCGACGGTGTCTATGGCGCGGCCAGCGGAGCCAGGTTGCAGTACCGGATCCTTGCCGATTGCCACGCGAAGAACAACACGATCGACGACGAATGGCTGATCCGTGATCAGACGGCGATTGTGAAACAATTGGGCTGGGAGCCGAAAGCCTATGCCGCCGATCTGATCGAGCGCGAGGGCGGGCCGGAGGCCTGCGTGCGGCCGTTGACCCCGGACAATGACATGGAAGGTCCCTACAAGGGCCGGGGGAATGACAACCTCTGGGGTGGTCGTATGGCCGAGGTTCTGACGCGGGTCATGGGCGCGGATATGGCCGCAATTCCGGAGGTTTACGACCGTGCCTGCCATCTGGAATATCCCGGTCACGTCACCGCCCATGGCACCGATGCGGCAGACAAGTTCTGGATGGGGCTGCGGGCGTCCTTCCCCAACGCAGTGTTCAGCATCGATCACCAGATCGGCATGGAAGATCCCAATATGCCGCCCCGCGCCGCCCTTCGGTGGAGCCTTTGGGGCAAGCATGACGGCTGGGGCATGTTCGGCGCGCCGACCGGGGCGATGGTCTATGTGCTGGGGTGCACGCATGTGGAATTCGGCCAACAGGGCGGCGCCGCGCCGCAAGTGCGACGGGAATACACGTTGTTCGATGAGACGTCGGTCTGGAAGCAGATCCTGTTGGCGGGGGCCTGAAGCGCGCGATTTAAGCGGCGGGCCTCGACGCAGGGGCAGATGGGTGGAATACAAGGGGCAACAGCGGGAAAGACCCCGTTGGCCATGGTGGGGGATGGTGCATGCGTGGGATGTGTTTTGCGATCGGGCTAAGTGTCATTGGCGCGCCGTGCGTCGCTCAGAGTTGGACGGCCAACAGCTTTGATACCGGCGCGCTGATCCACGGCGGGGCGATCGCGCCGGACGGAACATTTGCGCTTTCATGTACGGTTCCGTCGCCGCGGGGCCGCCCCCTGATTGAAACGGGGGATCACGAATCCCTGCGCACTGACACGCCTTACGGGCTGGCCGTGAGCTTTTCGGTCGATCTGATTGATCCCTTTGTGGTGGACCCGGATCTGCCCGCGCCGCAGATGATCCTCGATGGGCGCGCCTATGCGTTGCCTGCGATGCAATATTCCGATTTCTACGGCGCGTGGACCGGGTTGACCAGCATCGAGACCCCCGGAATTCTTGAGCTTTTTCAAGCGACTGAATTGATTGTTGTGCCGGGCCATGGGCCTTCGATCCCGTTCACGGTGTCGGGCCTCTCGGCGGCAATGGACAGCGGGCTTGGCCCGTGCGTCGAGCGATGGTTCGACCTTGGCAATCCGCTTCCGCCGCGATTGCAGGCCTATGTCGCAACGGGCGTGGCGCCCGATCAACCCACTCCAACGCCGGTGCCGCTTGCGGAGGCGCCCGCGCTTGATCTGCCCGCTGGTCTGTCGCCCGCGCCGCAGTTCGAGATCCCCGATGTTGCCCCGCAGACCGCGTTCGATCATGTGGCGAGCCAATGCCTGGGGCCTTTCGACGTGGAGCTTGATGCGGTGCAGGCTGCCGATCTGGATGGCGACGGGGTCGCCGATTACATCCTGAATTACGGCGGAGTGACCTGCGCTGATGGGATGCGGGGTGCGGGCCGCTGTGGGGCTGCGAATTGCTCGATCGAGGTGTTCGTTTCAAGCCGTGGCTACGCCGATCCGTTCCATATGCTTGGCCTTGATCTGGTTCCGGTCGTGGATGCACAGGGCCGGACGGGGATGTTGTTGTACGGCACGCCCTTCATCTGTGCGGACGGGTTCTGCGACACCCCTTTCATCTGGACCGGGTCCGATTTCGCCCAATAAAAACAATAGGGACAGCTCACCATGATCAAGACCACTCACGTTGGATCGCTTCCGCGTACGCAGGAGGTTGTGGATTTCATCTTTGCCCGTGAGAAGGCCGATCCGTTTGATCAGGCGGACTTCGATGCCACCATGACGCGGGCCGTCGATGAAACGGTCGGCAAACAGGTTGCTGCCGGGGTCGATATCGTCTCGGACGGCGAGACGTCGAAGATCAGTTACGCCACCTATGTCAAAGATCGTTATACCGGGTTTTCCGGCGACAGCCCGCGCAACGCGCCCGCCGACCTCAAGATGTTCCCGACGTTCCTTCAGCGCCTTGCCAACGACGGCGGCACGCCGACCTATGCGCGGCCGATGTGCACGGGCGAGGTTCGGTCCAAAGGGCAGGGGGAGTTGCAGAAGGACATCGACAATCTGAAGGACGCGGTCGCCAGACACGGCGCATCGGAAGGGTTCATGAATGCGGCGTCGCCGGGCGTGATCTCGCTTTTCCTGCAGAACGATTTCTACCCGTCGCGCGATGCCTATCTGGCCGCGCTTGCCGATGCGATGGCCGAGGAATATCGCACCATCGTTGACGCGGGGCTGTTGCTGCAACTTGATTGCCCCGACCTGGCCCTGTCGCGGCATATGCTGTTTGCGGATCTGTCGGACGAGGAGTTCGTCAAGATCGCCGCGTCCCATGTCGAGGCGTTGAACCACGCGCTAGCGGACGGCGATCCCGCGCGGGTACGGGTTCATATTTGCTGGGGCAACTACGAAGGACCCCATGTTTGCGATATTGATATGGAAAAGGTCTTTGGCACTCTGATGACGGTGAATGCGAGCCAGCTTTTGTTCGAGACATCGAACCCCCGCCATGCCCATGAATGGACAGTCTTCCGCGACCGTGCGGCTGAGATTCCGGACGACAAAATCCTCGTGCCGGGCGTGGTCGACACCACCACGAATTTCGTTGAGCACCCCGAATTGGTTGCCGAACGGCTCGCCAAGTTCACTGGCATCGTCGGTGCGGATCGGGTGATTGCGGGCAGTGATTGCGGCTTTGGAACCTTTGCCGGATTCGGGGCCGTGGACCCCGCGATTGCCTATGCAAAGCTCGGCGCGCTGGCCGAAGGTGTGAAGCTCGCGAATGCGCGTTTGTGAAAGACCTTGGCCTTATCTCAGTGGATAAACCTGTGAGTACGGCTCAAATGTGAAAGTCGGGGCTTACAGGCTCCGGTAAATCTCGGCCTTGCGCGCCTTGTCGATGATCATCGGTTCGACCACGGGCTTTCCAGTTTCCGCGTCGAAAAACGGGGTCTTCTTGCGGTCGCCCTTAAGCATTGCCGACAGCGCATTCGCGAACAGCGCACGCACCACGCGACCCATCCGCTTGTGCGTCACACGACCATCGGCGGCAGTGATATTCACCTGCGCGCGGACCCGGCCAAGGGCGCCCTGATCCTCGATCACGTCGGCCAGGACACCGGCGAACGGAAGGCTCAACCGCGATGGGGTCGTTGCAATGGGTGTGTCGCAGCAGGCCGCATAGAACCGCAGCGGTCCACGTGGCGACAGGCGCAGCGCGGCGAGGGTGTCGGCACCTTGCGTGATCTCCATCCCGGCGGGGGCAATCTGCACGATCCGAACGCCGTCTTTTGCGCCGGGGTCTTCACGCCCCAGCGCCACCTGAAAGGCACGACAATCGCGGCAATGGCACGTTAGGTGCGTGCCGGATTTCAGCGTTTTGCCCGTCAGCGTGCCGCGCAGGGCGCCACACTGACAGCGCAGGGAAATCACACGGCTTTCTCGGACAGCGGCACAACGTTCGACGTTGCGTTGGCGTCAATGAATTCCAGCACCAGCGGCCGGATATTGTTGCGCCAGCTTTTGCCCGCGAAGATGCCGTAGTGGCCAGCCTCGGGCTCGATATAATTGGCCTTCTTCCCGTTGGGCAGGCCGGTGCACAGATCAAGCGCGGCGACACATTGGCCGGGGGCCGAAATATCGTCTTTGCCGCCTTCGACGGTTTTCACCGCAACGGAGGTGATCTTGCCGATATCGACTTGCTTGCCGTCCACCACGAAGGTGTTTTGCGCGATCTCGCGGTTTTTGAAGATCCGCTCGACCGTCGAGAGATAGAATTCCGCGGTCATATCCATCACCGCGAGATATTCGTCGTAGAATGTATTGTGCTTGTCGTGGTCGCTCGCCTCGCCCTTGGAGGCGCGCACGATTTGATCCGAGAACGCTTTGGCATGGGTTTCGGCGTTCATCGCCATGAAGGACGACAGCTGCTGAAGGCCGGGATAGACCATGCGGCCCGCGCCGGGGTGCTTGAAGCCCACACGTTGCAGCACGAATTTTTCAAGCTGCCCCATGGTGACGCGACGGCCGAAGTCGGTGACATCCGTGGCGGCGGCATCAGGGTCGATGGGCCCGCCGATCTCGGGGACCCAGAGTTCGACGCCGAAGTGGTCG
>CAZPJO010000110.1:0-7765 GCA_964586895.1 uncultured Roseicyclus sp. | reverse complement strand
CACGCACGCCGTGCGCCTCAAGCTGTGCTGCGAAATTGTTCAACAGCTCGTTCGCGCGGTCGATTGTCTCTTGCGGGCGGCGGCCCCACTGGCCGCGCATATCGCTGTCTTCCGGCACCTTGGCTTCGAGCGCGGGTTCCTCGGGCGGGATGTGGCAATCATCGGCGCGGCCCACGATGACGTGGCGCAGAGGGTCCCATTCATTCCAGCTGTTGACGATTGTTTTTGTGGTCATGGGCCCGCTCCTGGTCGTGTGACTGGATCGGTTTAGGCAAGCCATGGGGGGGAGGCAACGGGGTGCGCTGCCTCCGCCGATGATTATTCGTCGCCGTCAAGCAGGCCGGACCGGAACAGGATGCCCGCCGCCAATGCGCCGAGGATCGGGGCCACGATGAACAGCCACAATTGGCCAAGCGCCGTGGCGCCCGCAAAGAGCGCGGGCCCAATGGAGCGCGCCGGGTTCACCGAGACGCCGGTGACATTGATGCCCACAAGGTGGATCACCACAAGCGCCAGACCGATGGCCAGGCCCGCCATGGCCGCCGGAGCGCCTTTGCCGGTTGCGCCGAGGATCACGACGACAAAGAGGAACGTTGCGACGACTTCGAACAGGAAGGCGGCCATCATGTTGTATTCGCCAAGGTATCCAGCGCCCCAGCCGTTCTGGCCCAGGCCATTGGTGGCGACGCTATAGTCGGCCTTGCCGGACGCGATCATCAAGAGGACGACTGCGCCTGCAATGCCGCCCGCGATCTGGGCAACGATGTAGGGGATGGCGTCCGCGACGGACATGCGGCCCGAGGCAACGACGCCAAGGGTCACGGCAGGGTTGATGTGGCAGCCCGAGACCGCGCCGATGCCATAGGCCATGCCGATCAGGGCGAGGCCAAAGGCGAAGCTGATCCCCGTCAGGCCGATGTCGGCGCCTGCCAGGACGGCGGCACCGCAGCCGAACAGGACAAGGGTGAATGTCCCGATGAATTCTGCGAGTGGTTTTTTCATGTGTCTCTCCTCCGATACAAAATTGCTATCGGGTTGATAGGAGGCACATCGGTAGGGCGAACGGGGAAAACGGGCAGCGTTGGCTCAGGCCGGAGCGGGTGAAGCGCGGCGGGTCAGTCCAACCGTACGCCCGCCGCCCGCATGCCATCGCGGGCCGCTTCAAGCGATCCGCCGAAGTCGATGGCACGGCACAGATCGATGCGGGCGGTGACGGTGAAGCCCAGTTTCGCGGCGTCGAGAGCGGAATAATTGACGCAGAAATCCGTGGCGAGGCCGACCATCGTCAGATCGGTGAGACCACGGGTTCGC
This sequence comes from uncultured Roseicyclus sp., assembly GCA_964586895.1. GTDB lineage: Bacteria > Pseudomonadota > Alphaproteobacteria > Rhodobacterales > Rhodobacteraceae > Gymnodinialimonas. Next base: position 6,454 of record CAZPJO010000110.1, on the reverse strand, counting down.
AGGTAGCCTTCGAGCCCGGTCGGCGTTGATTGATCGTTCTCGAAGAAGGCGGAATAGCTGTCGATGGCGGGGTTGAAGCCCTTTCGGATGATCAGGTCGGCGCGGTCGGTGTTGAGGTCGGGGTGGAACTCCGCGCCGCTGGTGCCCTGGATGCAATGGTCGGGCCAGAGCACCTGCGGGCCGTAGGGCATGTCGATGAGGTCCATGTCCTGCTTGCCGGGATGCGACGAGGCAAACGAGGAATGCCCCGCCGGGTGCCAATCCTGTGTCAGGATGACGGCGTCGTAATCGGCCATGGCCGCGTTGATGCCGGGAATGATCGTATCGCCTTCGGGCACGGCGAGGGAGCCGCCGGGGCAGAAATCGTTTTGCACGTCGATGACGATGAGGGTTTTGGTCATATTGTGCGGGCTCCTTGATGGCCGGGGACTCACTTGAAGCCGGGCGGTATTCGTTAACGCAAGCGTAAGTCTTGAGGGCGCGGGGGCAAGGGCGTATCTGGGGCGCCATGTGCACCGTTGCCGCCCTTTATCATTTCGCCCGCGTGCCGGACCCGTCCGCCGTGAAGGGGCCACTGGCGGAGGTTGCGTGCAAGGCGGGCGTGAAGGGGTCGTTGTTGATCGCGCCGGAGGGGATCAACGGGACAATTGCCGGGAGCCGCGCGGGGATCGGTGCGGTGTTGGCGCATATCCGGGGCTTGCCGGGGTTTGCCGGGTTGGAGTGGAAGGAAAGCCACGCCGAGGCCCCTCCGTTCAACAAGCTGAAGGTGCGGTTGAAGAAAGAGATCGTGACGATGGGCGCGCCGGGCTTGGACCCGGCGAGCGCGGGGACCCATGTGGCGGCAGCGGATTGGAACGCCTTGATCAGCGCGCCGGACGTGGCGGTGATCGATACGCGGAACGATTACGAGGTGGCGATCGGGACGTTTAAGGGGGCGGTTGACCCCGAAACGACGAGCTTCCGCGATTTTCCGAAGTGGTGGGAAGACAACCGCGCGCGGTTCGGGAACAAGCGGATCGCGATGTTCTGCACCGGCGGCATTCGATGCGAGAAATCAACGGCGTTCCTGAAGGCGCAGGGGGTGGAGGAGGTGTTCCACCTGAAGGGCGGGATCCTCAAATATCTCGAAGAGGTGCCCGAGGAAGACAGCCTGTGGCGGGGCGGATGTTTCGTTTTTGATGAGCGTGTGGCCGTTGGGCATGGGTTGGAAGAGACGACGCATTTCCTGTGTCGTGCATGTCGGCGAGCGTTGGAGCCTGCGGATCGGCAACGTGCGGAGTTTGAAGAGGGTGTGTCGTGTCATTTGTGCCTGCATGAGCACAGCGATGCGGACCGGGCGCGGTTTCGCGAACGGCAGAAGCAGATCGAGTTGGCGAAGGCGCGGGGGGACGCGCATTTGGGGTGAGGTCGGGGAGACGCTCGCTAATCAGCTTCGCCCCTCCCGCCCTCCCGTGGGCCGCAACATTCCGAGTGCCAGGATTGGCACAGCCAACGCCGCGACACCGGCCGCGATTAGGATCACGGTTCGGAAATCCGTCAGTTGTGCGACGAGACCTACCGCAGGCGCGGCGAGAAGGCCGCTGAGCATCAGTGTGTTCCAGTAGATCGCGGTGGCTTGTGCCGGGCGATCTTGCGCGAAGCTTTGGATGTAGCTGATCCCGAGGCTGGCGAAGAGGCCGTAGTAAAGCCCTTCGAGCGCGGAGCCGACGGCCATTTGCGGCAGCGTTTCGACGGAGGCCAGGACAAGGATCGCGACCACGGCGAGCAGCGTGCAGGCCATCAGCGGCGCGCGCAGGCCGAAGCGGGCGATCAGGAAAGACGTCGAGAAGATCGCGATGACCTCGACAAAGGTTTTGACGGAGAACGCGGCACCGGGGGCGAAATCGGGGAGGCTGACCTCTTGCACGAAAAACAGCGGCAAGGCGGTGAACGTCAGGCCGTGGGCGATGGACAGGCAGAAGATGAACGCCGCCGCGAGCCAGAGGTCCAGGGGGGCGGAGGCCACGTGGGCCGGCGGTTTTGATGGGGCCGGTGCGGTGATGTCGCGGGGCAGCCCGAGCCGCCAGACGAGGACCCAAACGACGGCCAGGGCGCAAGCGATCTGGAATACGATGTCTGGGCCGAATTGGCCCGAGAGTGAAAAGCTGAGCGCCGGGCCGATCATCCACGCGGTGGACGTGGTGGCACGCATCCATGCGTTGAAGGTCGCGCGCGCGATGCCGTGGCGTTCGGCCATGTGGCCCCCGGTGGCGAACATCGCCGAGATCGACGTGGCGCTTAGGCCGTAGCCCAAGACACCGAGGCTCAGGACGATTGGAAGGGTCGGCGATAGGGCAAGTGAGACGCTGGCCAGGGCAAACCCCGCGAGGGCCATGCCGAGGATCGGGAAGACGCGCGCACCGCCGTCGATGCGGCGCGCGAAGAGGCGGTTGAGCACAACGGTCAGCGAGACGGCAAGACCGGCGTAAATGCTGAGCATCCAGGGGGGTTGGCCTAGGCCGTCGATCAGGAAGAACGGCATGAAAGGCACAATCGCGGAATTCGCAAGTGTGCTGGTGAACAGCAGCAACAGGAACGGGGCGAGGCGGCGGGCGGGATGCATGGGCCATCTGTGCGCGCCGCGGCGCGGGTCCGCAAGAAAAAGCCCCCGACCGCGAGGGCCGGGGGAGGTGGGACACATCTGAGGGAGGGGGTCTTGCGTGGTGGGAAGACGGGGAGAGGGGCGGGTGAGGCCCACCCCTGTTCGCATGCTTTGGTCCGGACGCCCGATCCTGGAGGGGTAACGGGATAGGGTGATAGGGCGTCCGGGGATCCCGCCACACGGGCCGAATTGGGGGGCCTGGGTTCACTCCAGGCCGATCTGGATGACGAGGTCGCCCTGCCCGCCGTTCTGGTTCAGGTGACCGTTGGCGCCGTTGCCGAGTTGGATCAAGGCACCTGCGTTGCCGCCACCGTTCTGGACGAGCGAGCCGTTGTGGCCATTGCCTTCCTGATGGACCAGGCCGACCGAGCCGCCGTTGGCGACGTTGCTGAGAACCTCGCCTGCGTCACCGCCATTGGCGATCTGGTAGGCCACGACACCCAGCGTGAGCAGATCGCGTTCCTGTTGATTCTGGGCGGAGAAGCCGAAGCTGATCTGGCCTTGGGCGCTGGCGGGAACGGTCGTGGCGGCAGTGGCGGCAACGAGAGCGGCGGCGATAATGGTTTTCGTAAACATGGCAGTGTTTCCTTTGAAAAATGGGGTGTTGGAAATGGTGAAGGGGTTGAAAGGGGGTCGGGTTTAAAGGTCGGCGGGGCAGCGATAATCGCGCCCGTCGATGGTGAGGGTCAGATCCGCATCGAGGCTTGACGCGGAACCGGAGGTCATCATGCGGCCCAGGGTGATCGTTTCACCGGCGCGGGCCGAAAATGGCCCACCCTGGTTGAGGCGCGTGCCCGGGCCTTCGACGCGCAGGGCGTAGGTGCCCGAGACGGCTTCGGTGACCTGAACGACGGGAATGAGCGTGAGCATGTTGCCCGATGCCTCGGCGGTGATCACACAGGCGACCGGAGCGGCGGCTTGTGCGTGGGCGGCGTGCCCGAGGTCGGCGGGTTCTGCCGATATCGCGGTGCATCCCAGGACGGCCGAGGTGATCGCGGCGAGGCCCAGGGAGGTCCGGAGTGCGGTCCGGGGGGCCGTGCGGGATTTGTATGAAGTGGTCATGGGCCTGTCCTTTGAAAAAATGGATTGGTCTTGGAAAATGATCCGGGGGCGGGGTGAAGGGGAGGATGGGACCTCGCCCCCGGGGTTGGTGTGGCTTAGGGACGCTGGATGACCACAGTCGTGTTGCCTTCGCCGGTCTGGTTGACGACGCCAGTGTGGCCGACGCCCTGCTGAATGACCGCGACGGTGTTGAAGCGGCCGTTCTGGATCACTTCACCGCGGTTCAGGGCGCCCTGCTGCTGAACGGCGGCGCCGTTGAAGTCACCATTTTGGCCGATGAGGCCGATGTTCATTGCGCCGTCCTGGCCGATGATAACAGTGTTGAAGTCACCGTTGCTCACGCCGGCTGCGGTGTTGCTCCAGCCACCTTGGTCGATCTGCGTGAAGTTGCAGTTGCCGATCTGCTGAAGGCCGGCGGAGTTGTCCCAGCCACCCTGGTTGACACCTGCAAAGCTGCAAGCGGATGCGGCACCGGCGGTAACGATCAGGGCGGTTGCGACGGCAGCGGTTTTGATGAGTGCGAATTTCATGGGTCGAAGTCCTTAAATGAAGTTTTGGTTTAGGTGTGTGGTTCAATTCAGGTTGGTGTCTGGCCCGGTGGGGGTGTGCCCCGTTGAGCCGATGACCAGAAATTGGCCCCAGACCGCCGTGTCAGACAATTTCAGAATGAAGAAAGGTCATAACCGGTGCATGTTATCGGATGTCATTGAGTTAGATAATTGAAATATATGTACTATTTGCAGAGGTGTCCGAGCGTGACGCAGGGTCAGAAAACCGGCCGATAGCAGCCTGACAGACAATGAAACGCGTGTGTTATCGGGTAGCAACGGCGCGGGTAAGGTTTCCCTGCAGAGGGGGCCTTCGGGCGCAAGGGGAAAGATTCGGATGAAGCGACACTTAAGGTAAGGCTGCCCTTACCCCGGGGGTACGATTCGAATCGATGGAAGGTCTGGATCAGCCCGGGAAGGTCTCATTCAGGATCGACCAGGCGGGCAAGAGAGGCGGGATCATCGCGTTAAGTGACGCCAAAAGACCGGTGTCTTGCCAGCCATTGGGGAGATCCGCGCTGAGCGCGAAGGCCTTGCGCTTGAGAAGGTCGGCATGGGGATGGTCCGCGTCGAAGGGTTTCGGCACGCGCTTGAGCGGATCGGGGCCCCAATCCGAGAGATTTGCATCGATCTTCTGTGCAGCCGTCTGCATCGCATCACGCAGGTCGTCTCCATGCGTGTCGATCATGGTGCGGTAGGCGTTCAGGCTGTCCTTTTCGAGATGGATCGCGCCCATCCCCAGGACAACGTAATCGGGCGAGGCCCCGAAGAAAAAGGCGGGTGTCGTGGCCGCGCCGGGTTGCGACCAGAGCAGATGCAGATGCGTGTTGCAGGGGGTCTTGTCCTTGGAAAAGCGCACGTCGCGATGGATGCGGAAGACCTTGGGCTTGTGCGCGCAGCCAGTGTGCCGGGCGAGGTCTTCGGCAAAGAGACCCGCGAGAAGTTCGGCGGGTTTCTTGATCTCGGCAATGTAGGTGGCTTTGTGCGCCTCGTAGTAGTCGCGCGTGTTGTTGGCGCGCAGGTCGGTGAAGAACCGGTTGGCGCGCTGGATCATCTCGGCGAAACCGTCTGACATTTTGGGGCCTGCGTTGGAATGGGAGGGAGTATAGGGCGGATCGTCGGGCACGTCCCGTGCGACCGCGGCGCGGGGCGGCGCACCCGGGGGGCCAGCCCCCCGGACCCCCCGGCATATTTCAGGAACAAAGATGGGGGGCGCGGCGCATTTGATTAAAGGTCGAGGTTCTCCACGCTGAGCGCGTTTGCCTGAATGAATTCGCGGCGGGGTTCGACAACGTCGCCCATCAGTTTGGTAAAGATATCGTCCGCCTCGGCCAGGTCATTGACCTTCACCTGCAGGAGCGTGCGCGCTTCGGGGTCGAGTGTGGTTTCCCAAAGCTGATCGGGGTTCATTTCGCCCAGTCCTTTATATCGCTGCATCTGCTGGCCCTTGGCGCCCTCGTCGAGGACGGCTTGCAGAAGCTCGGTCGGGCCGTGGATCAATTGTTCACGGTCCTTGCGGGCAAGGGCGGCGGGATCGCGGTAGACCACGCGGCTGTCCTTGGACACCTCGGACAATTTGCGTGCCTCGCCAGAGCGCAGGACGGCACCATCGAGGGTGCGGATTTCTTCCACGCCACGCAGGACGCGCGACAGGCGGATGCCGTTATCTTGCGTGATGCGACCGGTCCAGCCGCGTTCATATTCCACCGCCACAAGGTCGAGCCGCTTGGCCACGTCATTGGCCACACCTTGCAGATCGCTGTCGGCTTTGCCTGCGTCGAAGGCCCCCGCGATGGCGGCCTGTTCGACGATGTGACGGGGATAGTGGGTCGGGAACGCATCGAGGATGCGCTTGAAGTTGCGCGCACCTTCGACGACGCGGGCCAGATCCTGCCCCGCGATCTCTTCGCCGGTTGGCAGGCGGAGAGACGCGCCTTCGATGCCCTGCGCTACGAGGTAATCCTCGAACGCGGCCTGATCCTTGAGGTAGACCTCGGATTTGCCGCGGCTGACCTTGTAGAGCGGCGGTTGCGCAATGTAGAGGTAGCCGCCTTCGATCAATTCGGGCATCTGGCGGAAGAAGAACGTAAGCAAAAGCGTGCGGATATGGGCGCCGTCGACATCGGCATCCGTCATGATGACGATCTTGTGATAGCGCAGCTTTTCGATGTTGAATTCATCGCGGCCGATCCCAGTGCCGAGG
>CAZPJO010000109.1:616-7802 GCA_964586895.1 uncultured Roseicyclus sp. | reverse complement strand
GCTCAAGCACGCCCTCGTAGATCAGGCCCTTGTTGCGCAGGTCGTTGATCGCCTCTTCGATGCGGCCCGTTCCATAGAGGGATTTTTCGCTGAAGAACGCATCCATTTTGACGCCAAGGCGCGCAAGATCCGCCCGGATCAGGTCCATCATCCGCTCCGTCGCGAATTCGCGGATCTCGGCCAGCCAATATTGTTCGCCCTTGTCGACGAACTTATCGCCGACCTTGTCCTTGAGGGCCTGGCCCACCTCGATCAGGTAATCACCGGGGTAGGTTCCGTCTTCGAACGCGACCTCCTGGCCGTGCGCTTCGAGATAGCGCAGGTAGACGGACCGCGCGAGCACATCGACCTGCGCACCGCCGTCGTTGATGTAATATTCACGGGTCACGTCAAAGCCCGCCGCATCCAGAAGTGAGGCCAGCGCATCCCCGAAGACCGCGCCACGGGTGTGTCCGACATGCAACGGCCCGGTGGGATTTGCACTGACATATTCGACGTTTACGCGCCGTCCCTCACCCAGTTTCGAGCGCCCGAACGCGTCGCCCGCTTGCACCACATCCGCAACCACACCCTGCCAGACGGCAGCCGCAAGACGCAGGTTCAGAAACCCGGGGCCCGCGACCTCGGCACTGTCGATGCGCGCATCCTGGGCCAGTTTCGCGGCCAGCGCTTCGGCGATGTCGCGCGGCTTCATCTGCGCGGGTTTGGCAAGCACCATCGCCGCGTTGGTCGCCATGTCGCCATGGGCCGCATCGCGGGGCGGCTCCACCGTGATGGCGCGGGTTTCAAGCCCATCGGGCAGCGAGCCCTCGGACGACAGCGTGTCGATGGCGGCGAGAACGGCTTCGCGGATCTGGTCGAACAGGGTCATTTCGGTGTCCTTGGAACGGTCACCGGGGGTGTATCACCATGGCCTGTGGCGTCAATCTTGGGTGTGACGGGGCCGCAAGCGTCAAGGCTCACAGCGCGCGTATGTGTAGGCATTGTTGTTCAAGACGACGATCATCCCGTCGATGGAGGCCTCGCCAACCAGCAAACGCGCCTCGAAATCCACGCCCTCGGCGCTGCATTGGCCATCGTAGAGAAACGTCTCGTTCATATCGCGAATGTTGATCGGATTCGACAAGTCGCAACACTGCTCGAACAGGCAAAGCGTGGGGAATGACAACGAGGCCGTGCTTTCGGTTCCGGGCGTAAAGCCACCCGCCGGGCAGGAAAAGCCGAGGTAGAATTGGCCATCTTGCGGAAAGGCTTGCGCCAGCGAAGTGAACGCGAGGCAGGCCGCGACGGGGGCGGCGAGGCGAAGGGGGTTGGGCATGCTCAGGCTCCGGTATGGGGCGCCGTCTTTGCGGGCGCTATAGGGGCCGGGTCAGTGTGCCGTGATCCGCGCCGCCGATCAACACCTGGTGGGATTGCAACGCAAACCGATCCGTCATGCCGGAGATGTAATCGGACACGATCCGCGCCAATGCGGTTTCGTCGCCTGCGATCTCTTCGACATCCTTGCGCCATTGCTTGGGCAATTGATCGGGGTTGGCGATGAAGAACGGGAACAGATCCTCGACCACTTGCGTGACCTGCCCGCGCATGACCACAACCGATGGAGCGCGGTACATGCGTTTGAATAAAAATTTACGGATGACTTTGAGGTCGTCGAACAAGCCCTTGGAAAAGCGGATGATCGGGCGACCTGCCAACCGGATATCCACAGGGCTTTGTGGATCGATTTCCGCCAATGTCGCGCGGGCGCAGGCCAAAACGTCCTCGACCAGAACCCCGAAGAAACGGCGCAGGGCCTCGTGCCGTCGGCGGTAGTAATTCAGGCCCGGATAGCGTTTATCCACAGCCGCAAAACACGCATCCAAGATCGGAAGCTCGGCCAATTCGTCGGTCGAAAACAACTCCGCGCGCAACCCGTCATGGAGGTCATGGTGGTTGTAGGCGACATCATCGGCCAATGCGGCGACCTGCGCCTCGGCGCTGGCGTGGGTCGACAGCTCCAGATCGACTTGCGCGCAACACGCGTTGAGCGCCCAGGGCAGCGGCGGCACAACAGGCCCGTTATGCTTGGCAATGCCTTCCAGCGTTTCCCACGTCAGGTTGAGACCGTCGAAATCGGCATAATGGCGTTCCAGATCGGTCACGATCCGCAGCGCCTGCGCGTTGTGATCATACCCACCATAGGGCGCCATGAGCGCCTGCAACGCATCTTCGCCGGTGTGGCCGAACGGCGGATGGCCCAGATCATGGGCCAGCGCCACCGTTTCGGTCAGATCCTCGTCCAGACCAAGGGCGCGGGCCATGGTGCGCGCGACCTGCGCGACCTCGATGGAATGGGTCAGGCGGGTGCGAAAATAATCGCCCTCGTGTTCGACGAAGACTTGCGTCTTGTGCTTGAGGCGGCGAAAGGCTGAGGAATGGATGATCCGGTCGCGGTCGCGCTGAAACGGCGAGCGATGCGCGCTTTCCTGCTCGGCGACCAGCCGCCCGCGCGTGTCCATCGGGTCGCAAGCGAAACGCGCGCGCATGGGTCTGCCTCCGTCATCATGGGGCGCCGCCTTGTCCCGGCCCCTGCCCTTTCATATATTCAGGGCACGCTGAATGCGACAGGTGATCTGAATGCTGAATGTCCCGCCGAAAGTGACCGACCGCGCCTTTGCGCGACTGGCCGAAATCAACGACACCACCGCCGCCCCGCAGGCTCTGCGGGTGGCGGTTGAGGGCGGCGGGTGTTCGGGCTTCCAATACGAGATCAAACTGGACGCGCCGGGGGCCGATGACCTGATCCTGGAGGGTCAGGGACAGAAGGTCGTGGTGGATGCGGTGTCGTTGCCGTTTCTGGCCGACGCGGTGATCGACTTCACCGAAGAGCTGATCGGCGCGCGTTTCACCATCGAGAACCCAAACGCGACATCTTCATGCGGCTGCGGGACGTCCTTTTCGATGTAAAACGCCATCGGGCTGGCGCTTTTGCGGCGCGGTGCTACCCTGCCTTGCAAGCCAAGGGAGGGTGCGATGGATCTGAATTTTTCGGCCGAAGAACAGGCGTTCCAAGTCGAGGTGCGGGCGTTCTTATCCGAGGCCCTGCCCCCCGAGATTGCCGAGCGCGTTGGCCGCGGCGAAGGCCCGACCCGCGAGGATATGGAGCGTTGGCACGCAATCCTCAATGAGCGCGGTTGGCTGGCCGGGACCTGGCCCAAGGCCTTTGGCGGGCAGGATTGGGGCCCGATCGCGTTGCATATTTTCGAGGAGGAATGCGCCAAGGCCAACGCGCCGCGGATCGTGCCCTTCGGGATCAAGATGTTGGGGCCGGTCTTGCAGAAATTCGGCACGCCCGAACAACAGGCGGAGTATCTGCCGCGCATTCTGGACGGGCGCGATTGGTGGTGCCAGGGCTATTCCGAACCGGGGGCAGGCTCGGACCTGGCCTCTCTCAAGACGCGCGCGGATCGCGATGGCGCGCATTACATCGTCAACGGCCAGAAGACCTGGACCACGCTGGGGCAATACGCCAACCGCATCTTTTGCCTTGTGCGCACGAAGTTCGACGGCAAGCCGCAGGAAGGGATTTCCTTTCTTCTGATCGACCTCGACCAGCCCGGGGTCGAGATGCGCCCGATCCGCCTGATCGAGGGGGGATATGAGGTGAACGAGGTGTTCTTCACCGACGTGCGCGTGCCGGTGGCCAACCGTGTGGGCGAGGAGAACATGGGCTGGACCATCGCGAAATATCTGCTGGGGCACGAGCGCACCAACATCGCGGGCACCGGGTTTTCGGTGCAGGCCTTGGCCCAAGTCAAGGCGCTGGCGCGCGAGGTCAAACGCGGCGGCAAGGCACTGATCGAAACACCTTTGTTCGCGGCGCGATTGGCGCGGGTGGAGGCGGAATTGGAGGCGCTGAAAATCACCAACCTGCGCATGCTGTCCAAGGCCGCGGCGGGCGGACAATTGGCGGCAGAGCCGTCGATGTTGAAGATCAAGGGCACCGAAATTCGGCAGGAATTGAACGATCTTGCACGCCGGGCCCTGGGGCCTGCGGCGGCACCGTTTCCGTCAGAAGACCTCGACAATCTGGCGATTGCGCCCAAGGGACATGCGCATAACGCGAGCGGGTATTTCAACAATCGCAAAATCTCGATCTACGGCGGGTCGAACGAAATCCAGCGCAATATTCTGGCAAAGGGGATGATGCGCGGATGAATTTCGAACAAAGCGACGACCGCCGGATGTTGAGGGAGACATTGGCGCGTTATCTGGCCGATGCCTGCCCGGTAACGGCGCGCGCCGAGGTGGCTTACGCGGCCCCCTGGCATGGGCCGGAGGCCTGGGCCGGGATGGCGGAGCTTGGGGTGTTCCATGCGCTGGCGCGCGAAGAGGCCGGCGGCATGGGGGGCACGGGGTTCGATATTTCCGTTGTGTTTGAAGAGCTTGGCCGCGCGCTGTGCCCGGAGCCTGTTTTGCCGACGCTCCTCGGCATCCGCCTCCTCGCAGCGGCGGGGGGCGATGTGGAGCCGCTTCTGGCCGGACAACACGTGGCCGTCGGGATCGGCGAATTGGAGGCGCCCTATGACCTCGACGGGATCTTGACGCGCTTCGACGCGGGCCGCCTGACGGGGCGGAAATCGGTGGTTTATGGCGGGGCGGGCGCGGAGCGGCTTTTGATCGCGGCACAAGCCGACGGGCGGTTGGCCCTGTTCGACGTGAAGGCCGGGGACGCGCAGGTCACGGGCTATGGCATGGTCGATGGCGGGCCTGCGGCGGAGGTCTTTCTGGACGCGACGCCGGGGGAATTGGTGCTTGCCGATGCGCGCGCCGCGCTGAGCGATGCGTTGGATGTGGGCGCGCTGGCGCTGTGTGCGGAAGCGCTTGGGGCGATGGAGGTCGTGCAAGACACGTTGGTTGATTACCTGAAGACGCGTACGCAATTCGGCCAGCCGATCGGGACGTTTCAGGCCCTGCAGCACCGGGCAATTGACCTGAGCATCGAGATCGAACAGGCGCGTTCCATCGTGATCCTTGCCGCCTCGGCCGAGGGGACGGCGGACTTTGCCAAGCGGGTTTCACAAGCGAAATTCCTCGTGGGTCAGATCGCGCGGCAGGTCTCGGAAGAAGCGATCCAGATGCATGGCGGGATCGGGATCACCTGGGATTATCCGCTGGCCCATTATGCCAAGCGATTGGTGATGATCGATGCGCAATTGGGCGATACCGATTGGTACCTGGAGCGGCTGATAACGGCGCGGGCCTCTGAGTGAGGGATGCCGCCGGCGGAGGTATTTGGAAAGCCGAGAGGGACGGTCGCGTGCCCGGATTGGCGCGGGTCGCAAACAGGGTCGCAGGCGCGGTGTTGGATCCGTTTTACTGACCCAGACGGGCGGTGAGGCTGTCGGGGGTGACGGTGCCGATGACCTCTCCGTCCCGTTCGACCGAAAGCGGCGATGGTGTCTGGGCAAATCGTTTCAGGATCTCACGCACCGGGGTTTCCGCAGGAATGCGCGCGTGGTCGGTCGGGATGTCCTGCATCACATCGCGCGCCGTCAGCACGCCGAGCGGGTTCATGTTGGCGACGAATTCGGCGACATAGTCGGTGGCGGGTTCCGAGAAGATCTGTCGCGGGGTGCCGACCTGCACGATGCGCCCGCCTTCGAGGATGGCGATACGGTTGCCGATCTTGAAGGCCTCATCGAGGTCGTGGCTGACGAAGATGATCGTGCGTTTGAGATCGCGTTGCAGGTCGAGCAATTCGTCCTGAAGCTTGGAGCGGATCAAGGGATCGAGGGCCGAGAACGGCTCGTCCATCAGAAGGATCGGCGCTTGCGTGACGAAGGCGCGCGCGAGGCCCACGCGTTGTTGCATGCCCCCCGAAAGCTCGCCCACGCGCCGCTCAGCCCAATCGCTCAGCCCCACGAGGGCAAGTTGTTCATCGACCCGTGCCGCACGCTCCGCCGCGCCCTGCCCCGCCAGTTCCAGCCCCAGGCCCACGTTTTCGCGCACGCTGCGCCACGGCAGCAGGCCGAATTGCTGGAACACCATCGAAACGCAGTTCTGCCGCAGGTGGCGCAGGTCATGCGACGTGGCGCCGGGCAGCGTGCAGGACCAGTCGCCGTCATGCACATGGACCCGCCCCCGCGCCACGGGATTGAGTCCGTTGACCGCGCGCAGCAGCGTGGATTTCCCGGAGCCTGAGAGACCCATGAGGACCAGGATTTCGCCCGCCTCCACATCGAGCGAGCAATCGTGCACGCCGAGAACATGGCCCGTTTCACGCTGGATCTCGGGACGCTCCTTGCCATCATCGGCAAGCTTGAGGGCGCGGGTCGGGCGCGGGCCGAACATGATGCAGACGTTGTCGAAGGAGACGGCGGTGGTCATTTTCGGGCCTGGTAGCGCAGGATGCCGGCAATTCCATCGGGTGCGCCGCCATCGTTGGGATGGTTTTGACCGTCATGGACGATGATTTCATCCAGTTGAAACGGGCTGTGGCCCCTCAGGCAGGCCATGTTGACGCCGAATTCATCGGGGTTCGAGCGGCGGCGATGGTGGGTGTAGATGCCGCAGGTTTTGCAAAAGTAATGCTCGGCCGCGCGGGTGTTGAATTGGTAGAGCGTCAGGTTTTCGGCGCCCTCCACAATCTTCAAACCGTCCAGTGTGGTGGAGACGGCCACCGCGCCGCGCATTGTGCAAAAGCTGCAATCGCACCGGCGCGCGCTGTCCATGCCATCGGGGATATCGACGGTGAATTTGACGGCGCCGCAATGGCAACTTGCGTTGTGGATCATGTTTTCACCCGCAGGGCACGGTCGAGGACGATGGCGACCACGACGATGATGAAACCGCTCTCGAAACCGAGGCCGGTGTTGACTTGATTGAGCGCGCGGACAACGGGCACGCCAAGTCCGTCGGCGCCCACAAGGGCCGCGATGACCACCATCGACAGCGACAACATGATGGTCTGGTTCAGGCCGGCCATGATCTGCGGCGTGGCGTAGGGAAGCTCGACCTTCCAGAGCTTTTGGCGGCCCGTGGCCCCGAACGCGTCGGCGGCCTCCAGCAGGGGCGTGGGCGTCGACGAGATGCCCAGATGCGTGAGCCGGATGGGCGCGGGCAGCACGAAGATCACCGTGGCGATGAGGCCGGGGACCATGCCGATGCCGAAGAACACGATGGCCGGGATCAGGTAGACGAA
>CAZPJO010000109.1:0-606 GCA_964586895.1 uncultured Roseicyclus sp. | reverse complement strand
ATGCCGATGGGCACGCCGAGCCCCATGCACACGACGCAGGCCGACAACACGAGGGTGAGGCTTTCGGTGGTTTCCTCATAGTAGCCCTGATTGACGATGAAGAGGAAGCCGAGCGCCACGAGGGCGGGCACCTTCCAGTTGCGATGCAGCCGCCAGGCAAGCGCGGTGAGCAGCGCGATGATCAGGAACGGGTGCCACTCGGGCGGGTAAAGGAAGGCCGCGTCGCGCAAGCGGATGTCGGAGATCCAGCTGGTGTTGGGGGGCTGTTGCAGGAGCGCGAGGATGGCGTCGATCATGACCTCGAGCCCGGCGGCGATGGCGTCGAACAGGCCGGAGAGGTTGGATTGCAGAGCGTCGAAAACGGCCTCGGCGGCGTCCCCGATGCGCAGCTTGCACTCGGTCAGGAAGGTAATCGGGCCGGTGATGTCCGGGTCGTGGGGGAAGGTGCAATCGGCGATGCCCTCCTCGGCCCACCAGACGCGCAGATCGCTCAGCCAAGACATGTTGTGGGGCCCCTCCGGTCGTTCGGACCGATCATGGCGCGGGTGGGTCGGGATGGAAAGGGGGCGGGGCCGGAATGGGAAAGGAACGGGTGCGGGGCGTGTG
>CAZPJO010000108.1:0-7868 GCA_964586895.1 uncultured Roseicyclus sp. | reverse complement strand
AGATGGAGCATTGCGCGTCGCTGACTGGCGGACGGCCCGGGGTGCTGCATGGCAACCGGACGTATCTGTTGCAGGACGACGATGGCCAGATCCTGGAAGGGCATTCGATCAGCGCGGGTCTGGATTACCCCGGTATCGGGCCGGAACATGCGTGGCTGCACGAAATCGGCCGGGCGCAATATGTGTCGATCACCGACACCGAGGCGCTGGAAGCGTTCCAATTGTCCTGCGAGACCGAGGGCATTATCCCCGCGCTTGAGCCGTCGCATGCGCTGGCCCATGTGTGCAAGATCGCGCCGGAGTTGCCGAAGGACCACCTTCTGGTGATGAACATGTGCGGGCGTGGCGACAAGGATATCTTCACCGTCGCGCGCGCGCTTGGCTGGGACATGACGGGCGCTTGATTGGGGCTGCCCCGTGCTAAACCAACGGAATATGGCGTCTAAACGTAAGGTTTAGGCGCTTTTTTCTTGGGTTTATGGCGCCGCATCTAAACCCTGTGCCAATATCGCCCGGTGCCGGGTTCGGTCAGATCGTTGGGCAGGCGGTGCCACGGGGGCATCGCCATCACACAGGAAAGAGAACCGCACCATGACCAAGACATTCAAACTGATCACCGTTTCCGCCGCAGCCCTGATCGCGGGGGCCGCCCATGCCCAATCGATTCCGCAAAGCGTCATCGACGCGGTTGTCGCCGACCTAAGCGCGCAGGGCTTCACCCGGATCGAGATCGATGTCGAACGCAACCGCCTTGACGTCGATGCCTATGGCGCGAACATCGAAGGGGATTTCTACTACACGCGATCCGGCGAGCTTATTTCTGCCGACATCGATGAGTCGAGTTCCGGGCAGTCCGTTGCCGGCATTGGTGTCGATTACGACGATGGCGACGACTACGATGACGACGACGATTATGACGACCGCGATGATGATGACTATGACGATGGCGAGGATTATGACGACGACGATGGCGACGACCACGATGACGGCGACGACGATGACGGCGACGAGGATTACGACGACGATTGATCTGGCTTGTTCGGTTCCGCCTTTGACAAGACAGGCCCTTGCAGCCCGCCGGTTTTCATACCGGCGGGCCCCTTTGCGGGAGAGATCCACATGACCCGATCCAGACGCCAATTCCTACTGACCCTCGCCGCCGGGATTGCCAGCTTTGCGGCGGGTGGTGCGATGGCGCAAGGCTCGCCCACGGATCAGGTTGCCGCACAGATCCGTGCGCAGGGGTTCGAGATCGTGCGCGTCAACCGGACGCTTTTGGGCCGTGTGCGTGTGGTTGCGCGGCGGGGCGCGCAGATGCGCGAAGTGGTGTTCGATCCGCGCAACGGTGCGATCCTGCGGGATTATTCATGGACCCAAGCGCCATCAGGTGAGGGGGACGGCGGCCCGCGCCCGAGCGAATCCGGTGGCGCCGGTAATGGCAACGGGGGCAGCAACGGGGGCGGCGAGAACGACGACGACGATGATGACGATGATAGCGGCGGCGGAAGTGGCGGTGGCGGTGGCCACAATGACGATGATGACGATGATGATGACGGCGGCGGAGATGACGGCGACGACGACGACGGGGATGACGATGACGACGATTGATCGCATCCCGCGTCGGAGGTTTCCATGCTGAACAGGCCGTGGGTCTTTGCCGCGATCCTTGTGGTTCAGGCGGCTTGCGCGATCTTTTTCGTGGCCGAGATCATGTTGGCCGTTTTGGGTATCCCGTGGGCGCCGATCCCGTGGACCTACCACGAATTGATCGAGATCGGGGCGGCCCTGGGCCTGTTTATCGGGGTGGTGTTGGGGGCGGTTTTGTTGCGCGCGGCGATCCGCCGGACCAAACGGGCCGAAGCGGCGCTGCGGCTGGCCTCGGGCGCGTTCATGGAATTGGTGGAAGAGCGGTTCGAGGAATGGGCCCTGACCCCGGCGGAAAAGGACGTGGCCCTGTTCGCGATTAAGGGGTTATCGCTGTCGGAGATCGCCGACATGCGACAGACATCTGCGGGCACGGTCAAGGCGCAGACCAACGCCATCTATCGCAAGGCCGGCGTCTCGGGACGGCCGCAATTGCTCAGCCTGTTTGTGGAAGATCTGCTGGTGGATCCGCAGGTGGAAGCGCCGTGATCAGTGTTCTTCGCGCGCGGCGTGGGCTTCGAGCATTTCGAGCGGAACGACTTCGAGCGCGCGCTTGTGGGTTGCGGCCAGATTGACCAACGGTGCCGCCCCTTCTTCGGCGGCCTGAAGCCAGCGCTTGGCGCAGACGCACCATCCGTCACCGGGTTTGAGGCCCGGGAATTGGTATTGCGGGCGGGGCGTCGACAGGTCGTTTCCGACGTATTTCGAATAGGCGAGGAATTCTTCGGTCATCACGCAGCACACGGTGTGCGATCCCTGATCCTCGGCACAGGTTTCGCAGGATCCGTCGCGAAAAAAGCCCGTCATCGGATCGGTTGAACAGGTCTGGAGAGCCTCACCGAATACGTTGAGGGAAGCAGCTTTCTTGAAGCTCATGGTCTGATACCTCCTGCGGTCGACAGGTGGCCGTTCAGCGTTTTTGGTAGCGGAAAGCGCGGCGAAGCGAAAGCCTCATCACGCCAGTCGACCCAAGCACCATGAAAATCCACGCGGGCAAGGCGGTCGTTTATCGGAACTTGTCCATCAGCTTTTGCAGGGAGGTGCGGGTGTCGTCCTCTGGCTCTTCCTCGACTTTCTCGGTCTGCTCGGCGCCGGTCTTTTTGGGCTTGGTCGTGGAGGAGCGGGGCGGGGCCGTGCGCAGGGCTACGGCGTTGAGGAACTTGGCCGCGTCGCCAACCGCAAGCTGGGGCGCGCCGTCGCTCAGACCGCGCAGGACGTCATCGAGCCAATCCTGATCGGCCTTGGCAAAATCGCTCAGGACATAGCCCGGCACGCGGTCCTTGTGGCCGGGATGGCCGACGCCGAGGCGGACGCGGTCGTAATGGGGCCCGATATGCTGGTGGATCGAGCGCAGGCCATTGTGGCCCGCGTGCCCGCCGCCGGCCTTCACGCGGACCTTGGACGGGGCGAGGTCGATTTCGTCATGGAAGACGGTGATATCGTGGGGTTCGAGCTTGTAGAAGCGCATCGCCTCGCCCACGGATTGGCCGGAGAGGTTCATGAAGGTTTCCGGCTTGAGCAGCATGACCTTCGCGGAGCCGAATTTGCCCTCGCTCAGGCTGCCCTGAAACTTGGCGCGGAAGGGCGCAAAGCCGTGATCGGAGGCGATGCGATCAAGCGCCATCCACCCGACGTTGTGGCGGTTGCGTGCGTATTTCGCGCCCGGATTGCCCAGGCCGACCCAGAGTTGCATGGCGGCACCCTTTCACGTTTGCGCCCTTGTGATATGGGGCGGCGTTGGGTTTGCCAAGCGGCAGGCGGCATGGCACGCTTGCCACGCCCCCGATGGCCGGAGTTTTGCCGTGACCGACCTGCCCCAAACGATGCGCGCGCTTGTCCTGCACGAGGCCGGAGGGGGGCTGATCCTTGAAGAGGTGCCGCGCCCTGTGCCGAAGCCCGGCGAAGTGCTGGTGCGGGTCGCAGCCTCGCCGATCAACCCGTCGGACCTGGCGATGTTGGAGGGGGAATACGGCCTTGGCTGGCCCTATCCGCTGATCCCCGGTCTGGAAGGGGCGGGGCAGGTGGCGGCGGTGGGCGCGGGGTTTCTGGCCGGGCGGCTGCGCGGCAAACGCGTGGCGATGGCGGCGGCAAAGCAGGGTCTATGGGCCGAGTATGCGGTGGTCCCGGCCACGCAATGCGTGCCACTGCCCGATGGTCTTTCGTTCGGGGTGGGGGCGAGTAGTTTCGTCAACCCGCTGACCGCGATTGCGCTTGTGGCGGAGGTGCGCGGGGCGCGGCAAACCTGCGCGGTCTCGACGGCGGCGGGGGGCGCGTTGGGGGCGATGATCCGCAAGCGGGCGGCGCAGAAGGGGGTCACGATCATCAACGTGGTGCGCAAGGCAGCCCAGGTGGAGGCGCTCAAGGCCGAGGGCGCGGAGCATGTGTTGAACGAGACCGCACCGGATTTCGACGAAGCGCTCAAGGCGCTGTGCAAGGAATTGCGGTGTCGTATGGCGTTTGACGCGGTGGGCGGCGCGATGACTTTTCGGCTGGCCGAGGCGCTGCGCGGGCAGGGGCGGATCGAGATCTATGGCGGATTGTCGGGCAAGGCGGCGACGGTGCATCCGGGAACGATGATCTTCAAGGGGTTGCAGGTGCGGGGATTCTGGTTGTCGAAATGGCTGGCACAGAAGAACGTGGCCCAGATGATTTTGTTGAGCCGCGATGTGACGCGCAACCTGCGCGGCGGGTTTGCGGAAACGCGTGTCGCACGGGTGGCCGCGTTGCCAGATGCGGTGGACGCGCCGGGGCTTTATGCGGCCGACATGAGCGCGGGCAAAACGCTGATCTCGACGGGGGCGTTTGATCTTGGGCTATGACACGGCGGCATCGGTTCGGCGGCAGGGCCGGAGGGCAGGCGCATGACCGGGGCCGCGCAGGTGTACCGGATCAACGGCGTTGAATTGGCCCTGCCCGCCGGTCTGGCGAGCGCGGCGATTGCCGGAAAGCTGGCCGATGGCACCTATGAGGCGGACGAGGCCCGGGCCGTGGATCGATGTGTGCAGCCGGGGTTCCGGGTGTTGGAGCTGGGTGCCGGGATCGGCTATGTCGGCACGCTGGCGGCGCAGAAAGCCGAGCCGGACAATGTCCTGTCGGTCGAGGCCAATCCCGCCCTTCTGCCGGTGATCGTGGCCAATCATGCGCGCAATGGCGTGCCGGGCATCAGCGTGCTGCACGGCGCGGTGACGGGCCACGCGGCAGAGGGTGCCACGGGGGGCTTCCACCTGTCGGGTGGGTTCACGGGATCGCGCCTGAGGCCGGACGGCGGACCGGCGGATGGGCCGCAGGTCGAAGTGCCGTTGATCGGGTTCCATGACCTTTTGCGGGCGCAAAGGCCCCATGTGGTGTTGATGGATGTCGAAGGCGCAGAAGCGCAGTTTTTCGACCGCCCGTGGAAATGCCCGCTGCGGTTTTGTGTGATGGAGATCCACCCCAAACGCTACGGGCCGGAGGTGATCAAGAAGATCATCGACCGGATGAGCGCGATGGACATGACCTATGATCCGGTGACGTCCCGGGGCAAGATCCTGGGCTTTCGCAAGGTGTGGTCGGAGGGGGCTTAGGCGCGGTCGATCCGGCCCGAAAAGCAACCATGGGCCGCGTTGTGGGCGTGGATGTAGCGGATGGCGGGGTTTGCGAACATCGCCTTGATCGTTTCAGCGGCCTCTGACCCGGGGACCACCCGGCCATCGGCGATCTTGTCGCTTTCGTTAAACCCGCGCAGCGACAGCAGCCTGTGGGCCATGACAGGTGGAATTTCATCGACGGCATCATAGGCCTCGGTCGCGCCTTCTTTGACGAAGATCGCGTGGGTGCCGTGATAGGCGGAGTTTGCAGGCTGATAGACGTGGTTGAGCAGGATCATCGTATCGCCTGGCTCGGCGTCGCACATGGTGATGCGGTCGGGCAGGGCGTTGGGTGCGTCGGCGACGTAGCGTTCGGCACCGTGTTGGGCCAACGCGGCATCCGAAAGGCCGAAAAGGTGGGTAAAGGGGGCGGGGTCAAGGCCGCGGATGCGGAAGGGCATGGGATCTGTCCGTTTGGAACACGGAGTGAAAGTGCCGCCACGACGCCCGACACGCGACCCGGATCGTGCCGAAACAAAAAACGCCGCCCCGGTCGGGGGCGGCGTTGATCGCATTCCGTGAGTGGGGCGTTTAGTCTTCGCTGGCCTCGGTGGTCGGAACCTCGTCGGCTGCGACCTCCTCTTCGCCCTCGTCGTCATCGGCCGCACCGCCCAGACCTTTCGGCGGGGAGATGTTGGCGATGACGAAATCGCGGTCGATGGTCGCTTTCGCGCCATCGGGCAGGGTAACGGACGAAATGGTGACCGTATCGCCGATCTCCAGATCCGAGATGTCGATGGTGATCTGCTCGGGGATGTCGCCGGCGGTCACACGCAGTTCGACCTCGGGGCGCACCATGGTGAGCGAGCCGCCCTTCTTTATGCCGGGGCAGGTGTCTTCGCCGACCACGTCGACCGCGATGAAGAGGCTGACCTTCGAGGTGCGGCGCAGGCGCATGAAATCGACATGCGTGGGCAGATCCTTGACGACGTCGCGCTGCACGTTGCGGCAGATCACGCGGACGTCTTCCTGACCCTCGACCTTGAGGTTGAAGAGCGTCGACAGGAAGCGGCCTGCCTTGAGGTTCTTCAAAAGGACGTTGAAGGGGATCTGGATCGGCAGCGGATCATCACCACCACCATAAACGATACCGGGCACTTTGCCTTCACGGCGTGCTTGACGAGCGGCCCCCTTGCCTGTCCCCGTCCGTGCCTCAGCGATAAGATCTGGAGTCTTACCAGCCATTGCTATTCTCCTAATTGTGGACCGCCTCCAAGGGTGTCGGCCCGTGATATGAAGCCGCGCGTATAGGCGAGGTTGCGCGGTTTGAAAAGACCCCTCTTGCGGGAGCGGTGGCCCCGTGCGACGGCTTGCGGCCATGAGCATCCTGTCCGCCTTGTCCGTGTCGCGCCGCCCGGTGATCGCCTTCATGATCGTTGGCGTCTTCTGGGGGTCGTTCGCGGCACAGGTGCCGGTTCTCAAGGCCGGGATCGGGGCGGATGACACCCTGTTTGGATTGATCCTTCTGGGAACGTCCATCGGCCTGGTCTCGACGATGTGGCTGGCGCCGATCTTTGACCGCAGGTTCGGACGCAATGCGATGCCGTTGGCGGGGCTGATCTTTGCGGTTTTCGCGTTGGGGCCGTCGCTGGCGGCGGGGCCGATGATGTTCTTCGTGGCGATGGTGGCGGCGGGCTATGCGTCGGGGATGCTGGACGTCGTGGTGAATGCGCGCGTGTCCGAGTTGGAAGCGCGCAACGACCGATCCCTGATGAATGCCAATCACGCCATGTTTTCCGTGGCCTACGCCATTTCCGCCGTGGCGACCGGGTTCGCGCGCGAGGCCGGGTTTGGACCGGTGGAGATCTTTCGATCCATCGCGGTCGTGATCGTTTTCATGGCGCTCTGGCTGCGCATGGAGGTGGAGCCGGTGGACGACGACGCGCGCCGCGCCAACCGTTTCCCCTGGCCCATTGTCTTGTTGTGCGGGGCGATTGTGTTGGTGGCGTTCTTCGTCGAGGCGACGGTCGAGGCGTGGTCGGCGCTCCATATCGAACGCACCTTGGGGGGGCGCGCGGCAGAGGGCGCGTTCGGCCCGGCGGTTCTGGGCCTGACGATGGCGATTGGACGGTTTTCGGGGCAGGCCCTGACAGAGCGGTTCAGCGAGCACGCGATCATCGTGATCGGCACCGGCATGGCTTGCGTGGGCGCGTTGATTGCGGCGGCCGCACCGACGCCGATGGTCGCCTATGTGGGCTTTGGCGCGATGGGTTTGGGGATCGCCGCGGTGGGTCCGGTGGGCCTTGCCATCGTCGGGCGCATGGTCCGGCCCGAGCACCGGACGGCCGCCGTGGCGCGCGCGGCGGTGATCGGGTTCATGGGCTTCGTTCTGGCGCCTTCGTTGATGGGCGTCGTGTCCGGCGCCTTCGGTTTGCGGGCGGCGTTCGTTGCGGTGGCGGCGATCGCGCTCCTCGCTCCGCTCCTCGCAGCGTATCTCAGGGCGAACAGGGCGCGTTATTCCCAGGCGTCATGAAAGCCTTTTGGGATCAGAAGGTTATGCTTGCCGAGATCGGCGATATCGCGTTCACCGCAAAGCCCCATGGAGGTCTCAAGCTCTTTGTGGATGACCTCCAGCGCGCGGGTGACGCCGGCCTGGCC
>CAZPJO010000107.1:7799-8051 GCA_964586895.1 uncultured Roseicyclus sp. | reverse complement strand
ATGGAAGACAGGGCGTTTTCCGGCAGCCGTTGACGCTTGTTTAACCGGAATCAGCGCAAGATTTTCGGGCGGTACAGGCTGAGGAGCCGATGGCCGTACCAGTGGAAGACCGCCCGGGAGGAATGGCTGAGGCTAGCCCGGGCGGCTTCTTTCTTTCGGCCTTCGTTCTTGCGGCCTTCTTTGGTTCGCACCCGCAGGGTGCCACCGCCCGGCCGGAGGCCGGGCCGCGCCGCCGCCGCGCGCGGTTCAGAG
>CAZPJO010000107.1:1539-7789 GCA_964586895.1 uncultured Roseicyclus sp. | reverse complement strand
TTGTGGGGTGTTGTTTTGGCCCCCCCGCGGGGGGGCCCCCCGGGCGGGGGGGGGCGGGCCCCGCGCCGCAGACGCGCGCGGTTCAGAGGGGCCAGATCAGCGGGATGGCAAGGCAGACAACCACGCCGAGGCTAAGGTTCAGGGGCAGGCCCACGCGCAGGAAATCGCTGAAGGCGTAACCGCCGGGGCCGTAGACAAGCATGTTGGTCTGATAGCCGATGGGCGTCGCGAAACTGGCCGAGGCGGCGATCATCACGGCGATGACCAGCGGGCGCGGGTCGATGCCCACGGCTTGGGCCAAAGCGATGGCGATGGGGGCCATGATGACGGCGACGGCGTTGTTGGACACCAGTTCGGTCAGCACCATTGTAAGGTAATAGACCGCGATCAGCAGGACCCATGTGGGCGCCGTCGACAGAGCCGGGGCCACCTGCCCCACGATCAGGTCGACCGCGCCGGTATGCGAGAGCGCCGCCCCCACGGCCAGCATGGCGAAGATCAGCGCCAGAAGCCGCCCGTCGATAAACGAAAACGCCTCATCCGCGTCGATGCAGCGGGTCAGAAGCACGATGGCCACGGCAGTGATCGCAAGGGCAAGGATGGGGGCCACGTTGAAGGCGGCCAGCACGACGATGCCGGCCATGCAGGCGATGGCGATGGGGGATTTGGACCGACGGTAGGCGCGCTCAGATGGTTTGGAGACGTCCACAAGGTCCATATCGGCGGCGAGGCGCTGGATATCGGCGGGGTCACCTTCAAGCAGGAGCGTATCGCCGACGCGCACGACGAGGTCGTCAAGCTGCATGCCGATGTTCTGGTTCCGGCGGTGCACCGCGAGCGGGTAGACGCCGTAGCGGCGGCGCAGGCGCAGCGCACCGAGCGATCGGCCGATCATGCGGCAGCCCGGTGTGATCAGGACTTCGACCGTGGCAGTGGCGACCTGGCTGAGCTTGTCGACGGTCTTGAGATCCTTGGATTCCTGGAGGCTGAGCACTTCGGACATTTCGGTGCGCAGGACGACGCGGTCGCCTTCCTCCAGCGCGACACCGGTGAGGTTGCGGCGCAAGGATGCGTCGCCGCGCAGCACATCGATCAGGCGCACGCCGTCGCGTTTGAACAGGTCGACCGCCTGCGGAGCCTGCCCGATCAGGGCGGAGCCTTCGGGCACGGCGACTTCGGTGAAGAATTTCGGGCGCGCGCGGCCCCCGCCCAGAAGCGACGCCATGGACGAGCGGTCGGGCAAAAGGCGGCGGCCGATCAGGCCGAGGTAAAGCATCCCCCACGCGACCACGACGAGGCCGATGGGTGTGACCTCAAAAATGGTGAACGGGCGCAGCCCTTCGGCACGGGCGACGCCATCGACGAGCAGGTTCGTCGAGGTCCCGATCAGGGTGAGCGTGCCGCCCATGATCGCCGCATAGCTGAGCGGGATGAGGAATTTCGACGGCGATTGGCCCAGGATGCGGGCAATCTGCACGAAGACCGGGATCATGATCACGACGATGGGGGTGTTGTTCATGAAGGCCGACGCGACGGCGACGAAAGCCAGAAGACTGACCACGGCGACGGCGGGACGCGCCTTGGCATTGTCTTCGGCAAACCGGGTCAACCGGTCGAGCGCGCCGGTGCGCACCAGCGCGCCCATCACGATGAACATCGCCGCGATGGTCCAGGGCGCGGGGTTCGACAGGACATCGACGGCGGCCTCATATGGCAGAAGCCCCAGGACCAGAAGCGTGGCGGTGCCGCCGATGGCCACAACTTCCGTTGGCCATTTCTCCCACATGAACAGGGCGAACATGGCCAGCAGGATCGCCAGAGCAAGCAGGCCTTCGCCGGTTTGTGAGAGGGGCAGGTCGATCATGTCCCCTTCTTATAGCGGCGCGGTCGAAGCGGTCACAATGGATAACATGCGGGCGGAACGGAGATCCGTGATGTGTGTCCATGGGGCGTCTTCGCATGCAAAAAAGCGCCGGTTGGCCCGGCGCTTTGGATTGGTTTGGCGGGTCGCTTGGGCCGGGCTCAGTTACCGATGGCGCTGGCCGGAATACCTTGCACCGAGCAGCTCCACGGTGCGGTCGGGTCGCCGATGACTTCGATGCCCTGCGTCGTCGGGCCGGAGGCGGCCTGCTGCTCGAAACAGGAGACATCGGTGGTGAGCGCGGAACCGTAACCGGCGGTCTCATGAAGCTTGATCGCCTCGGTAAGCCAGGCGCGGATGGCGTTCTGGAAGGCTTCGGGCTGAGACGCGCCGAAGCCCACGCCGGTCACGAGTTCGATGGTTTGAGCGGCAAGCGGCCCGGCGGTCAGTGCGGCGTCGAGCGCGAGGGTGGGCAATACGAGCTTAGTGATCATGACAACGGGTCCTTGGTACAGAGAGGCTTCAAAAAAGTGATTTGGCGCGGGTTCGGGCGGATGCCGTTGCCGGGAATGGGATATGTGTAGAGGGCATCGCCTCAGCGCCGAAAGTCGGGAAAAACCGGTCCCTACGGTTTCGTGAGTTTGGCGCGGGTTGTGTTACACTATGGACCGCGTTGGAGGCGGTTTAGCGTGCGATTTCCGCCGCGCCGGGGCGCGGGGTGACGAGGAAGAGGCCCACCATCATCAAGGACAGCGCACCCCAGACCCAGGGGCTGTAGCTTTCGGCCAGGATCAGCTTGGCCCAGAGGATGCCGAAGCCCGTCACCAGGTAGCCGACCTGCGCCGTGAAGACGGCCCCCGCAGCCCCCACCAGCCAGACATAGGTGACATAGGCCATGACATGGGCGAGCGAGGCGCCCAGAATGGCCCAATCGGGCGCGCCCCACGGCCCGCGCGGATCGATCCATTCCCCGGTCAGAAGCGCCAGCGGTGCCGAGATCAGCACGCCCAACAGCGACGCCCCGGCCAGCACCTGCATCGCGTCGAGGCCGTGGGTGCCCCAGCGGCCCACGACATTGCCCTCGCAGGCATAGAGAAACGGCGCGATGAGCGCGATGGGGAGCCAGATCGCCATGCCAGCGTCGGGCAGCGAGCTATCGGGAGCGGCGATCAGGATGATGGCGAGAAGCCCAACGGTCAGGCCCGCGATGCGCGCGGGCGAGAACCGATCCATGCCAAGGCCCACCGCGATGGGCAGGGCCATCATCGGGACGGTGGCCAGCACGATCGACAGGATGCCCGACGGCAAGTGGACGGCGGCGGTGAAGCTGGCCCAATTGGGCAGGATGGTGCCAATCAACGCGATCAGCAGGTAGAAGCGCAGGTGCACGGCCCCCAGCGGCAGGGGTTTGCGCCGGGCCAGCAAAAGCGCGCAGAGGACCACGGCACCGATAGCGAATTGCCAGAAGATGATCCCGATATCGCGGTACCCTTCGGAGACGGCGATTTTCGACAGCGGTTGCGTGATGCCCCAGGCCGCCCCCATTCCGACGAGGATCGCCAGAAGCGTGGCGCGGCTGTGGGTCTGGGGACCGCTCACGGGGACGCTCAGGGGGCGGCGGTTTGCAGCCGCCCGCCCTCGCGGATCGGGGTGATGGTCCGGGCGTGGCCGGTGGCGTCATCGGTTTCGATCAGAACGCCCGACAGGGTCGCCTCCCCCTCGGCGGGGGTGAAACGGTCCTTGGGCATGCCGGTAAGAAAGCGGCGCAGGGGTTCTTTCCTGTCCATGCCGATGACGGAGTTGTAATCGCCGCACATGCCCGCATCGGTCATATACCCGGTGCCCCCCCCAAGGATCATCGCATCGCCGGTGGGCACATGGGTGTGGGTGCCGACCACGAGCGAGGCGCGGCCATCGAGGAAATGGCCCATGGCCATCTTTTCGGACGTGGCTTCGGCATGGAAATCGACGATGCAGGCCGCCGCCTGCCCGCGCAATTGCTTCAGCGCGCCTTCGAGCGCGGAAAACGGATCGGAGAACGGGCGCTTCATGAACACCTGCCCCAGCGCCTGCGCCACAAGGATCTTGCGCCCCTTGACGTCGAACAGGCGCGCGCCCTTGCCCGGCGCCTGCGCCGAGAAGTTCAGCGGGCGCAGGATGCGCGGCTCGGATTCGATGAACTGGAGCATGTCCTTTTGATCGAAGGCGTGATCGCCAAGCGTCAGGCAATCGGCCCCCGCCTCCAGCAACGCCTTGGCATGCGCGCCCGACAGGCCCGACCCGGAGGTGGCGTTTTCGCCGTTCACAACAGCGAAATCCACCCGCCATTCGGATTTCAATCGGGCCAATCGGGTGGTGATCGCGGCACGGCCAGTGCGGCCCATGACGTCGCCAAGAAAGAGAATACGCATGGGTCGGGATTATGCCGATGGGCCGGGAGGAGCAAGGGTGCCGTTTTCGGTCACCAGCGCATCGAGGGGTTGATCGGTCGGCTCCAGCGGAAGCTCGGCGCATTCCTGAGCGGCATAGGCGAACCCGATGGCGTAGGTGGGCGCGGCGGCCCGCAGGCGTTCAAGCGTGCGGTCGTAGAACCCGCCGCCATAGCCAAGCCGGTTCAGGCGCACATCGAAGGCCACAAGCGGGACGATGAGAAGATCGGGGATGAGCCAATCGCCGCTGGCCGGGACCTGCGCGCCGAAGGGGCCCGGTTGCATCGCACAGCCCGGCGTCCATTCGCGAAAATCGAGCGACTGGCCCGGCGCGGCGATGACCGGCACGCACAGGCGCGCGCCTTGGGCATGCAGGGTTTCCATCGCGGACAAGGGCGAAAGCTCGGTGCGGATCGGCATGTAACCCGCGATGATCCGACCCGCGCATCGGCCAATCGCGGACAGCAGGTGGCGGTTGGCGGCCGGCGTCTTGGCAGCGGCCCCGGCATGGGCGGCCTTGCGCGCGGCGAAGGCGGAGGTGCGGGCGGCGGATTTGGGATCGTCGATCATGGTGCCATTGGCCATGGCGGGGGCGCGGTGCGCAACGGGCTTTCCGACCTGTGGGGCATGAGTTACGACAAGGGTCATGTTGCGTTTGGATCATATCGTCGTCACCGCCGATTTGCTGGCCGGCGGCGTGGCCGAGGTCGAGGCCCGCCTTGGGCAGGATTTGCTGCCCGGTGGGCAACATGCGGCCATGGGCACGCATAACCGGCTTCTGTCGCTGGGGCCGGAGGCGTATTTCGAGGTGATCGCGGTGGATCCGGGCGGCACGGCCCCGGGACAGCCGCGGTGGTTCAACCTTGATGCGCGCGCGCCGGGCACGCGGTTGAGCCATTGGGTGGCGCGGTGCGATGATCTGGACGCCGCGTTGGCAGCGGCCCCGGATGGATGCGGCGTGCCGTGGTCCTTGGCGCGGGGTAATCTGCGCTGGCGCATGGCGGTGCCGGAGACCGGGCAGACGCCGTTCGACGGACTTTTCCCCGCGCTGATCCAATGGGACAGCGCGCCGCCGGAGTTGCGCGACACGGGCGTTCGGTTGGAGGCCTTGCGGCTGCGCACGCCCGAGGCGGCGGCGTTGCGAGCGGTTTTGGGGCCGCTGATCCGGGATATGGATGTCGAGATCTTGGACGCCGATGCACCGGGGATGGACGCGGTCCTGCGCACGCCGGACGGTATGGTGACGCTATGATCCGCGCGGCGACGGGCGCGGATGCGGCGGATGTTCTGGCGCTGTGGAACGAGGTGATCGCAAAGACGACCATCACCTTCACGTCGACACCGAAGAGCCAAGCGCAGATCGAGGCGATCCTGACCGAGCAGCCGGTGTTCATGGCGGTTCTGGACGGCGCATGTTGCGGCTTCGCGACCTATGGATCGTTTCGGGCGGGCGATGGATATGCGCGCACGGCGGAACACGCGATCTACCTCGGCGAGGGCGCGCGCGGGCGCGGGCTGGGGCGCGGGTTGATGGCGGCGGTGGAGGCGCATGCGCAGGCGGAGGGCGTGCATATGTTGGTCGGCGGCATCTCGGGCGAGAACGCGGGCGGCGTGGCGTTTCACGCGGCGATGGGGTTTGTGGAATGTGGCCGCCTGCCGGAGGTGGGGCATAAATTCGGGCGGTATCTGGACCTGATCGTGATGCAGAAGGCGTTGTGACCTTTTTGAGCCTGCCGTTTCCGGGCCGGGCGGGATAAGGTCGGGCCATGTCGTTGTGGTCACGGATATCGGATGCGCTTGCCGCGCTGGGGGCTGGGGAAAGCCTGTCGGAGGTGTTTTCGCGCCTGCGCACGCCGCCCGAGCGCACGGTCGCCTTTACCATCGCGGTCATCGCGTTGTCGGCGAAGATGGCCAAGGCGGACGGGTTGGTCACGAAAGACGAGGTCACGGCGTTTCGTGA
>CAZPJO010000107.1:976-1529 GCA_964586895.1 uncultured Roseicyclus sp. | reverse complement strand
CGAGGTGTTCCACATTCCGCCCGCCGATGAGCCGGCGGCGGCGCGCGTGTTCAACATGGCGCGCGAGGACGTGGCCGGGTTCGAGACCTATGCCGAGCGGATCGCGCGGATGTTTCGCGTCGACGGGCAGCCCTGCGGGCAGGACAGCGTGTTGTGCGACCTGATGGAGGGGCTGTTTCACATCGCGGCAGCGGATGGGGAATATCACCCGGCGGAAGAGGCGTTCCTGGCCCGGGTGGCGGAGATTTTCGGGATGGAGCGCGCCGCGTTCGAGCGGCTGCGCGCGCGGTATGCGCCGGAATACGGGCCCGATCCGTATACGGTTCTGGGTGTGTCGCCCGATGCGCCGTTGGCCGATATTCGTGCCGTCTGGCGCGCCGAAGTGCGCCAGACGCATCCCGACCGGATGATCGCGCGCGGCGTGCCCGAGGAAGCGGTGCGCCTGGCCGAGCGGCGGATGCAGGCGATCAACCGGGCGTGGGAAGACATTCAGGCCGGGCGCGCGGCGTGAGCCGTTGGATTTTCAGGTTTTTTTGACCAATGGAAGACAGGG
>CAZPJO010000107.1:402-966 GCA_964586895.1 uncultured Roseicyclus sp. | reverse complement strand
GCCTGAGGGGGCGGATGCCTCCGGCGGGGATATTTTGGGCACATGGAAGACAGGGGGCGCACGAGCGGGCCATGCGGATCGCAACCTATAACGTAGAGTGGTTTCACACGCTGTTCGATGAGGCGGGCGGGCTGTTGCGCGACGACAGCTGGTCGGGGCGGCGCGATGTCACCAAGGCGCAGCAGACGGAGGCGTTGATAACGGTCTTCCGGGCGCTTGATGCCGATGCGATCCTGGTGGTGGAGGCGCCGGATTGCTCGAAGCTGCGCGACGGGGTGGCGGCGCTGCGCGGGTTCGCGGCAGAGGCGGGATTGCGGGCGCGCGAGGTTTGCATGGGGTTTCAGAACGACACGCAGCAGGAATTGATGTTGCTGTATGATCCCGAGGTGATCACCGCGCGCCATGCGCCGGTCGACCTTGGGGCGCCGGGGTTCGAGACCGAGTTTCGGATCGATCTCGATATCGATGCCTCCGAAGACGTGGTGCGGTTTTCCAAGCCGCCGCTGGAAGTGGCGCTGGAGACGCCTTTGGGCGCGATGCGTTTGATCGGGGCGCATGTGAAAT
>CAZPJO010000107.1:0-392 GCA_964586895.1 uncultured Roseicyclus sp. | reverse complement strand
GCCCCCCACGGTGCGCGTGACGAGGCCCATGCGATGCGGCTGGCGATTGCGAACCGGCGCAAGCAATTGGCGCAGTGCATCTGGCTCAGGCGCAGGATCGAGGCGCATCTGGAGGCGGGCGAGGCCCTGATCGTGGCGGGCGACCTGAACGACGGGCCGGGTCTTGATGAATACGAGGCATTGTTCGGGCGCTCGGGCGTTGAGATCGTTTTGGGCACGCAGGCGGAGGCCGGGATGCGCATGTTCGACCCCCATGCGGCGCGCGCGTTGCAATCGCGCATATCCGCCGCCCCGACAACGGCGCGCTTTTTTCTGCATCATGAGGGGCGGTATCTTCAGGCGTTGCTGGATTACGTGATGGTGTCGCCCGGTCTCCGGGCGCAGATTCATGA
>CAZPJO010000106.1:0-8096 GCA_964586895.1 uncultured Roseicyclus sp. | reverse complement strand
GTTCAACACCACCAAAGGCTACGGCTTCATTGCCCCGGAATCCGGCGGCAAAGATATTTTTGTGCACATTTCTGCTGTTGAGCGGTCCGGCCTCACGGGTCTGTCCGACAACCAGAAGGTCACGTTTGATCTCGAATCCGGCCGCGATGGTCGCGAGAGCGCGGTGAACCTCGCAGTCGTCTGATCCCTCAGGCGATAGCAAAACGAATGGCGCGCCCGGCTTCGGACGCGCCTTTTTTTGTGCCGCTTTGGGCCATAAAACTAAAGTTGCGTAGGGTCCGTGCGGAACGTCGGCGACATTAGCCTTCAAGCACAAACGTCACTTTCAGGGTTACGCGGTACTCGTCGATCTTGTTGTCCTTGACGGTCACCTTCTGATCTTGAACCCAAGCGCCCTGAACGCCCTTAAGTGTCTTGCAGGCGCGTTCAACGCCTTTTTCGGTGGCATCTTCAAAGCTCTTCTTCGACGACGCGATGATCTCGGTCACGCGGGCTACGCTCATGTCTTTCTCCGTTGGTCATTAACCGAGGCGGTGTACCCCGATGACGGATCCCTAACATGATCGCAACAAAAGCGGCACCGGGAAGGAATTCATGGAGACGTCAGAAATGCGCGGCACTTACTGCCCGACATGGCTGTCAAGTCAGCTCAGCATCCAAAGACGCAGGCGGAATGGGGCGCTATTGTTGATGTTGAAAGGAGATGTTCGATGAAACAGAGACCAGCCACGCCGCAAAATCAACGCAAGCCCCGCCCTGCACCGTTCAGATTCAAGGACTGGGCCGCGATCTAGCGCGCCGAAAAAGACTAGCCTCCCTGTTGGGGAGGGTCTGCCGTATGGATTGCGACGGCACGCTGTTTGGCGCGTGAATTTAGAAGCGGACCGAAATCACGAGGGCTATGACGGAAATCATGACGGCCCAGATTGTGAACACCATGGCCATGCGTCCGAACAAAAGCCATTCACGTACGTCATCGTCGTCGCTTATGCGCTCGATCGGCGTCCCCTTGACCATCTTGTTGGTGAAGGATTTGAACTTCTCTTCCACGTTCGCCATGTCATATCTCCAATTCCATGATTGTAGATTAGCCCAGTAGCACGCGTTTTCCAGAGCGATTGCATGATCTTTCGCGTTGCCTGAGGGCTCGTCTACGATAACCTCCTGCCGAAATATCCAGACGGAGCCTTTGATCCATGCGAAACCTTTTCACTGCACTGGCCGTTGTTGCCACGCTCACCCCGGCTGCACGAGCGCAGGACGCGGCGGAGGCTGATTTCGTGTTGGGTTTGATGGAGCAGATGAACCGCCTTTCGGTCACCTTCAATCGCGAGGTCTGTGGGTTTGTCCTGCAGGATAATGAAGGCAATTATTCGTCTACCAAAGCCTCATGGGGCGGTGAGGCGAGTTGCGCGTCGATGCCGTTAGAGGCGGGGATGCGCGCGGTGTCGTCGTGGCACACCCATGCCGCCTGGGGCCTTGGATACGATGGGGAAGTGCCGTCGATCCAGGATGTGGAAGGCGATATGCGCTTCGGTGTGAACGGGTGGGTCGGAACGCCGGGTGGGCGGCTTTGGTACGTCAACGGGACCACCGGCACGATGACGCAGCATTGCGGGCGCGGGTGCCTGCCGGAGGACCCGAATTTCTTCCCAGAAGAGCATGGGCCAGTGGCCGAGAGCTACTCGCTCGACGCGCTTTACACGCGGTTCGGGCGAGCGCGCTGAGCGGGCGCAAAGGGCTTTGGTTGCAAGGTTGCAACCACAGGTTAAATGACTGTTTCACAACGAAACAGGCGATCTAATTTACATTTGAGTAACCACGATCGCCTGCATGCCTCGCGCGAGGCGCTTACTCCGCGGCGTCGAGGTATTCCTCCACCGGCGGGCAGGTGCACACGAGGTTGCGGTCGCCTGCGACGTTGTCCACGCGGTTAACCGGAGGCCAGTATTTGTCGACCCGGAACGCGCCCGGCGGGAAACAGCCCTGTTCACGGGAATAGGCGCGGTCCCAGTCGCGGACAAGATCCTCCATCGTGTGGGGCGCGTTGTGCAGGGCGCTGGCCTCGGCTGCAATTGAACCGGCTTCGACCTCGGCGATCTCGGCCCGGATCGCCTGCATCGCGGTGATGAAGCGGTCCAATTCGGCCTTGGTTTCGCTTTCCGTCGGCTCGACCATCAGCGTTCCCGCGACTGGCCAACTCATGGTCGGCGCGTGAAATCCGTGATCCATCAGCCGCTTGGCAATGTCATCGACGGTAATGCCCGCATCCGCAAAAGGGCGCGTATCAAGGATGCATTCGTGGGCCACGCGGCCCGTCTTGCCCTTGAAAAGAACGTTGTAATCGCCCTCCAGCCGCTCGGCGATGTAATTGCCGTTCAGGATCGCAACCTTTGTGGCCTGCGTCAGGCCCTCGCCACCCATCAGATGCACATAGGCGTAGGAAATCGGAAGGATCGACGCGGATCCATAAGGCGCGGCCGAGACCGGGCCTTCGTGCCCGCCGCTTTCCGGATGGCCGGGCAAATGCGGCGCGAGATGCGCTTTCACGCCAATGGGGCCCATGCCGGGGCCGCCGCCGCCATGGGGGATGCAGAAGGTCTTGTGCAGGTTCAAATGGCTGACATCGGCGCCCAGATCACCGGGCTTCGACAAGCCGACCATCGCGTTGAGGTTCGCGCCATCAAGGTAAACTTGCCCGCCGAATTCATGGGTTATCGCGCAGACGTCCCGGACATTTTCCTCGAACACGCCGGGGGTAGGTAATCATGCAGGCGGCCAGGGTATCGCCCGCCGCTTCGGCCTTGGCGCGGAAATCGTCGAGGTCGATATCCCCATTATCGGCGGCCTTCACGACGACAACTTGCATCCCCGCCATTTGGGCCGAGGCGGGATTGGTGCCATGGGCGCTGAGCGGGATCAGGCAGATATTGCGGTGCCCTTCGCCGTTCGCGCGGTGATAGGCAGCGATGGTCAGAAGCCCGGCATATTCGCCCTGCGCGCCGGAATTGGGCTGCATCGACATCGCGTCATAGCCGGTGATGTCGCAAAGTTTGGCGGAGAGATCTTCGAGCATTTCGGCATAACCCTCAGCCTGATCGGCGGGGGCGAAGGGGTGCAGGCCCCCGAATTCAGGCCATGTGATCGGCATCATCTCGACGGCGGCGTTCAGCTTCATCGTGCAAGATCCAAGCGGGATCATCGCGCGATCAAGCGCCAGGTCGCGGTCCGACATGCGGCGCATGTAGCGCATCATCTCGGACTCGGCGCGGTTCATGTGAAAGATCGGATGGGTCAGGTAATCGGAGCTGCGCGAGAGCGCGTCGGGGATCGCGGGGGTGTTGGTTTTGGCGGCGACCAAGACGCCAAAGGCGCGGCAGACGGCCTCGACATGGGCGTCGGTGGTGGTTTCATCGACGCTGATCCCGATGCGGTCGCTTCCGATATCGCGCAGGTTAATCCCGCGCGCGACGGCGGCAGCCATGATGCGGCTTTGCATGGTTCCGACATGCACGGTGAGCGTGTCGAAATAGCGGGTGGTCTCAGGTGGAAAGCCGCCCGCAGTGAGCGACGCGGCAAGGCGGGCGGTGCGCAGATGCACGCGTTCGGCGATGGCGCGCAGGCCCTTGGGACCGTGGAACACGGCGTAAAAGCTGGCCATGACGGCCAGGAGCGCCTGCGCCGTGCAGACGTTGGAGGTCGCTTTCTCGCGACGGATATGCTGTTCGCGGGTTTGCAGCGACAGGCGGAAGGCCTTTTGGCCATGGCTGTCGACGCTGACCCCCACGATCCTGCCCGGCATGGAGCGTTTGTAGGCATCGCGACTAGCCATGAACGCGGCATGCGGTCCGCCATAGCCAAGCGGCACGCCAAATCGTTGTGCCGAGCCTACGGCGATGTCGGCATCCATCGCGCCCGGTTCTTTTATAAGAGTAAGCGCGAGGAGGTCGGTGGCGACAATTGCAAGCGCTTTGGCCTCGTGCAAGGCGGAGATAGCTGCGGTCGGGTCGGCTAGGGTGCCGTTGGTGTTTGGGTATTGAAAGAGCGCGCCGAAGACCTCTGTCGGTTGCAGGGTGTCGGTGGGACCGATGATTACCTTGATGCCAAGGGGTGCGGCGCGCGTTTCGATCACCGCGATGGTCTGCGGGTGGCAGGCGTCATCGACGAAAAAACCGTCGGCCTTGGACTTGGCGACACGGCGCGCCATCACCATGGCCTCTGCGGCGGCGGTCGCCTCGTCAAGAAGCGAGGCATTGGCGACGGGAAGCCCCGTGAGGTCGGCGACCATCGTCTGGAAATTCAGCAACGCTTCTAGCCGGCCTTGCGCAATCTCGGGCTGGTATGGGGTGTAAGCCGTGTACCAGGCTGGGTTTTCCAAAACGTTGCGTTGGATCGCGGGCGGCGTGTGGGTGTTGTAATAGCCTTGCCCGATCATCGAGGTCATCGGTTTGTTTTTGGCGGCAAGGTCGCGCATATGGGCGAGCAATTCGGCCTCGGACAGGGCGGGCCATTGCAGCGGGCGGTCCTGCCGGATTGAGGCGGGCAGCGTGTCGTCGATCAGAGCGTCGAGGCTCTCCGCACCGACGGCGCGCAGCATCGCCTCCATCTCGGCGGGGGAGGGGCCGATGTGACGGCGGTTGGCGAAATCGGTCGGGTCGTAATCCGTGGTCGTCCAGGGCATCGGGGCCTCCAAAATCTTCTAGAAGATTTATGCTCGGTGTTTGCGGTGGGTCAGTCCGCGATGAAGTCTTTGTATTCGTCTTCGGTCATGAATTCGTCGATTGCAGAGGCGCTTTCGACCTTGATCTTGAAGAACCACGCATCGCCGGTCGGGTCCTCGTTGACCAGACCGGGCCTGTCGACGAGCGCATCATTCACTTCGACAATCTCGCCATCCAGCGGCGCGGTGATGTCGGAGGCGGCCTTGACGGATTCGATCACGACGATCTCGTCACCTTTGGCGACCTGGGTCTCCAACTCGGGCAGTTCCACGAAGACGACATCGCCCAATTGCTCGGACGCATGGGGGGTGATGCCAACGGTGATGATGTCGCCATCGGCCAGCAGCCATTCGTGGTCTTCGGTGAATTTCATGTCTGATCTCCGTCGCTTAGCGTTTGTAGCCGTGGGGTGAGAAGGGAAGTTTTGTTTGCGTGACGGCAAGCCGTTTGCCGCGCACTTCGCCGAAAAGCGGGACATCGTGCGGGGTGGCCGCGTCGATCAGGGCAAGCGCGATGGGGCCACCTATAGTGGGGCCGAATCCGCCGGATGTGACCGTGCCGATGGGGGTGGTGGCGTCCTCATCCCTGTAGATTTCGACGCCGGCGCGCATCGGAGCGCGACCGTCGGGGCGCAGGCCGACGCGGCGTCGGGGGGGACCGTTGGCGATCTGATCAAGGATGATCTCTGCGCCGGGGAAGCCGCCAGCGCGGTCGCCACCGATGCGTCGCAGTTTGCCTATGGCCCATGCCTGACCGGCCTCGACGGGGGTGATTTCGGGTGTCATCTCTTGCCCGTAGAGCGGCAAGCCGGCCTCCAGCCGGAGGCTGTCGCGGGCCCCAAGGCCGATGGGTTCGACCCTGTCATCGGACAACAAGGCGCGGGCGAAGGCGTCGGCGGCGTCTTGAGGGACTGAAATCTCGAATCCATCCTCTCCAGTGTAGCCAGAGCGGCTGATCCAAAGCTGCGATCCGTTCCAATCGTGGCGTTGGCTGTCCATGAAGCGCATGTCTGCGACGCCTGCGATCAGTGTGCTGAGCGCGGCCATTGCGTCGGGGCCCTGCAACGCCAGCAAGGCGCGATCGGCAACCTCGGTCACGCCGTCCATATGGGCGCGCAGATGGGCGATATCGGCGTCGCGGCAGGCGGCGTTCACCACGAGGAACAGGCCACCCGGCACCCGCGCGATCATCAGGTCATCAAGGACGCCGCCCGCATCATTTGTGAAAAACCCATAGCGTTGGCGGCCCTCGGTCAGGCCCATGACATCGACGGGCACCAGCGCCTCTAGCGCGTGTTCGGCGTCGTCAGGCAGAAGAATCTGACCCATATGCGACACATCAAACAGGCCCGCATGCGTGCGCGTCCAATTGTGTTCGCCCATCACGCCGAGCCGGTATTGCACCGGCATCGACCAGCCCGCGAAGGGCACGAATTTCGCGCCGAGCTCTGCATGCAGCGCGGCCAGCGGCAGATCTTTGGCAGGATTGGCCCCGTCCATGACATCCCTTCTCCGGGGAGCAACACCCGGCATCACCCACGCGCCGGACACGACGCGAAACGATGCCCCCTCTGTCCTTTCGCCTGAGATCGTTATCCCTTCGGCGGAGGGGCTTTTCCCCTCACTCTCCAGAGTATGTGCGCGCAGACACAGGTCCTTTTGCCTGAGAGATTACCGGGGCGGTTGCTCCTTCGGCCTGCGGATGCGCGCATCGCGCGTCCGCATGTCTCCCTATGACTGCAAGGGTAAGCATACAGGCGCGCAATCGGGGATCAAGAGGGCTTGATAGAGATTTCGAATTGCCCCATTTCATGCGCCATGAGCGATCCCTATTTCTTTGGCTACGGCAGCCTTGTGAATCGGCAAACCCACAGCTTTCCCGACGCGCGCCCGGCCCGCGTCACGGGGTGGCGGCGCGCGTGGCGGGGCACATCACTGCGCGAGGTGGCCTACCTTACCGCGGTGCCCGATCCGGTGGGTGAAATCGCGGGTCTTGTCGCCGCTGTGCCGGGCGCGGATTGGGTTGCATTGGACGAACGCGAGCGCGCCTATGCGCGCCACCCGGTGACGGCAAGCGACCACGGGCTCAGCGATGCGGCGCAGATACAGATCTATGCGGTCGATCCTGCCCACGGCGACACGGGCGCGCATCCCATCCTGCTGAGCTATCTGGACACGGTCATCCAAGGGTACCTGACGGAATTCGGTGAGGCAGGCGCGCAGGCGTTTTTCGACACGACGGCGGGATGGCATCGCCCAATGCGCGACGACCGCGCGGACCCGATTTATCCGCGTGCCACTGTGTTGAGTAAAGACGAGCGCGCGTTTGTGGACGAACATCTGCAACGTATGCTGCAAACGGCGCGTTGATACGGCAGCCCGATCCCGCAGCGGGATCGGCGGCAAGCAGGCGTCACAGAGTCATGTGCCGGGCGCGCGCGCCGCGTTCGATGGCGGCGGCATGCAGGCGGTCAATGTTGAGCGCATGGCGCAATTCTTCGAGGAAGCGCAACTCGGCCTGCGCGATTGCGCCATCGGCGGCGGCCACGTCGCAAGCCAGCGCATAGGCGGTTTCAAATAGCGCCTCGGGCAGGTCTTCTTTCACAAGGCCGAACAGGGCGTCGATGCCATCTTCATCCTCGAACAATTCGAAGACGACATTGGCGATCCGGCGCATACGGTCGGCATCGTAATTGCCGAAGACGGGCAGAAAATTGACGATTTGCTCGATCGACAGAAGCTCGGACGTGCGGATCGTTTCGTCGGAGACGGATATGCCGACCATGACGGCCACCAGCGAATCTTCGGGTGAAAAGGAATGATCTGTCATGGGGCGTGCTCCGTGTCCTGCCTTGGGCAACATTTATTGACGCCACCTGCGGTAAACAATAGGTGCCACGCAACCCTCCGGTTTCAGGATAGACGACATGAGCGATTTGCGGAACGTGGCGATGAATTCCAAGGCCTGGGCCTTTGAAGAGGCGCGGCGCGTGTTGGATCGTTACAAGGATGGCCCGCCGGAAAAGGGGTATGTCTTGTTCGAGACGGGTTATGGCCCCTCGGGCCTGCCGCATATCGGAACCTTTGGCGAGGTGTTGCGCACAACGATGGTGCGCCGCGCGTTCGAGGTGATCAGCGATATTCCGACCAAGTTGATCTGTTTTTCCGACGATATGGACGGGATGCGGAAGGTGCCCGGTAATGTCCCGAACCAGGAGGCCCTGGCCGAACATCTGCAAAAGCCGCTGACCTCGGTGCCCGACCCGTTTGGCACGCACGCAAGCTTTGGCGAACATAACAACGCGATGTTGCGGCGGTTTCTTGATACATTCGGGTTCGAGTATGAGTTCATCTCGGCGACTGAGTTCTACAAGAC
>CAZPJO010000105.1:7892-8099 GCA_964586895.1 uncultured Roseicyclus sp. | reverse complement strand
TTCCTCTCCAACGGGCCGGGCGATCCGGCGGCGACGGGCGAATATGCCGTGCCGATGATCAAGGGCGTGCTTGATGCGGGCCTGACGACCTTCGGGATTTGCCTCGGCCATCAGATGCTGGCGCTGGCGTTGGGGGCTGCGACCATCAAGATGAACCACGGCCACCACGGCGCGAACCATCCGGTCAAGGAAGTCGCAAGCGGCAAG
>CAZPJO010000105.1:0-7882 GCA_964586895.1 uncultured Roseicyclus sp. | reverse complement strand
CCAGACCCTGCCCGATGCGGTGCTGGAAACCCATGTCAGCCTCTTTGACGGGTCGAATTGCGGGATCGCGGTCAAGGACAAGCCGATCTTCTCGGTGCAGCACCACCCCGAAGCCTCGCCCGGCCCGCAAGACAGCTTCTACCTGTTCGAGCGCTTTGCCGACGCCGTGCGCGCCCACGCCAAGACCCCGGCCTAACGAAGCCCGAAAGATTGCCCGGGCCAGATCAAGGCCCCCGGCCCGGGCCCTCCCAAGGCGGATCAACGGCATTCGCCGGGATCCATTTACGCTTTGTTAACTCTGTCCATGAGACACCTTCAGTGTGTGTTTGACCAAGAGGTCGTATTTTGGACGGGGATATCCCCATTGGACGTAAGCCGCCGATGCGGCCTGATGCCGTCTCGGTCATGGCCCGGGCTGGGGTGCAAGCCCGTGCGCTGGCGCAATTGCCCGACACGGCAGAGCCGGATCACCGTGTAAGCGAGGCGTCGCGGCTGACGGCGTTGTTGCAGGTGCGTGGCCTTGTCACCCCGGCGCAGATCACCGCCGCCGAACGCGCGCAGCGGGGCACGTCCCTGGCGCTGGGTCAGGTGCTTCTGACCCAGGGCGCCGTCACGGA
The DNA here is from genome assembly GCA_964586895.1 of uncultured Roseicyclus sp. Classification (GTDB taxonomy): domain Bacteria; phylum Pseudomonadota; class Alphaproteobacteria; order Rhodobacterales; family Rhodobacteraceae; genus Gymnodinialimonas. The sequence continues at coordinate 7,265 of CAZPJO010000105.1, read as the reverse complement.
GGCGGAGCTGTTGTCCGCCCTGACCCATCTTTATGACGTGGGACTTGCCGATTTCGACGCCACCGCCCCCGACACCTCCCTTGTCCATGCCCTCCCCATCGAGCAGGCCATCGCCAACGAGGCGTTGATCTGGCAACGCAGCGGCGCGTCCCTTGTCATCGCAACCAGCCGCCCCGACCGGCTTGACGCGATCCGCGACGCCCTGCCGCCCGAGACGCACGTGCTTCTGACCGTGGCCAGCCGGGCGCAAATCATCGAAGCTCAACGCCGCGTCTATGGCCCGCGCCTGGCGCGCGAGGCCGAAAGTCGCGCGCCCGCACAATATTCGTGCCGCAGCTGGCAGGGCGAGATCCTGGGCCGTGTCACCCTGAGCCTTGGCATGGTGGCCATGGTCGGATTGTGGCTTGCCCCGCAGGCCATGGCCATAGCGCTTTTCGGCATCGCCATTGCCGCGTTTGCTGCGAACAGCGGGCTGAAACTGGCCGCTTTGATCGCGTCCGTCCGCGCCACCGTGCGGCCCTCCGACACGGCCGCGCAGGACAACCGTTTCCTGCATCAGCCCACCGTCTCCATCATCGTGCCGCTGTTCCGCGAGCCCGAGATTGCGGGGGCTTTGGTGGATCGCCTGTGTCGCCTTGAATACCCGCGCGAACGTCTCGACGTGCTGCTGGCCATCGAGGAAGATGACCCTCTGACAATTTCGGCCCTGCGCAAAGCGGCCCTGCCGCCATGGATGCGCGCCGTGATCGTGCCGCGTGGGCAGCCGCAGACCAAGCCCCGCGCGCTGAACTACGTGCTGAACTATGCCCGCGGCGATATCGTGGGCATCTACGACGCCGAGGATCGCCCCGAACCCGATCAACTCAACCGCGTGGTGCAGCGCTTTGCCGAAGTGCCGGCCGATGTGGCGTGTCTGCAAGGCCGGCTCGACTATTACAACGCGCGCCACAACTGGCTCAGCCGGATGTTCACCGTCGAATATGCGGCCTGGTTCCGCGTGATCCTGCCGGGGGTGCAGCGCCTCGGGCTTGTCGTGCCGCTTGGCGGGACCACGCTGTTCATGCGGCGCAACGTTCTGGAAGAGGTCGGCGCATGGGACGCGCATAACGTCACCGAAGATGCCGAGCTTGGGCTGCGCCTTGCGCGGGCGGGTTATGCCACCGAGATCGTCGACACCACCACCTTCGAAGAAGCCAACGCCGCCGTCGGGCCGTGGATCCTGCAACGCTCGCGCTGGCTCAAGGGCTATCTGATGACCTGGGGCAGTGCGATGCGCAATCCGCGTGCCCTGCTCCGCGACCTCGGCTGGGTCCGGTATCTTGCGCTACAGGTGCAGTTCCTTGGCGCTGTGCTCGGGTTCCTCACCGCGCCGCTTTTGTGGAGCTTTGCGGTCAAGGCGTTCGGGCTGTGGCATCCGTTCGATGCAATGCTGTCACCGACCGCCTATCTGATCCTGTGCGCCAGCATGTTGGCGGGGCTTATCCTGTCGGTCGGGGTTTCGATCTATGCCTGCCGCGCCGCGCATCTGCGCCACCTGCGCCCGATCACGGCGCTGGTCGAGCCCTATTATATGCTGGGAACCCTTGCGGCATGGATCGGAGTGGTCGAAGTCGTCGCCAGGCCGTTTTTCTGGGCCAAGACAAAACACGGGGCCTTCGGCGGGTCCGAAATCATGCCCGGGGATAAAACCGACGCCACCGAGCGTGACCTGCATGCCGCAGAATAAGGCGAGATCAATGGCCCGGTTTTTTCGTGTCTTGCGCGGCGAGGTCCGCGCGCTGTCAGCTTCCCTGCGCTTCTTCCTTAAGGCGCACTCTGAAGGCCGTCGACAGATGCGACTTGAGCGCGTCCGCGGCGCGGTCCCCGTCATGGTCCGCGATGGCGTCGACAATCGCGCGATGCTCCCGCAGGGCATCCTCGCCCCGCCCCGCAACCGCCAATGAGGTGCGCGCCATAAGCGCCATGGACCGGTACACAAGGTCGAGTTGCTGCACGAGATAGCGATTGTGCGAGGCAAGATGGATCTGGTGGTGGAACCGCTTGTTGGCCCGCGCCAAGGCCTCGGGATCGTCAAGCAACGCATGGTCCTGCTCGACCATGTCGCGCAACACCGCGATCTCTTCGTCGGCGGCATGCTTGGCGGCGAGCCGTGCCGCGAGGCCCTCCAACTCCTGCCGGACGGCATAAAGCTCGGCCATCTGCCCGTGATCGAGCGAGGCCACGATCAGCGAACGCCCATCGCGTGTCAGAAGCGATTGCGTCTCAAGCCGTTGCAATGCCTCGCGGATCGGCGTGCGGCTGACCCCGAAGCGGTCGGCCAGTTCACTCTCCACCAGACGCGCACCGGGCCGGTACACGCCGGCATCAATCGCATCCAGGATCATCGCATACGCATCTCTTTGACTGACATCTTTCATGTCAGGTCTCCCTTACAGTCCCGTGCCGGACGCTACGCCACAGCCGCGCATTCTGTCCAGTGACTTGACCCGCGCGCACCTTGCCCACGACGGCCCCGCCCGTTAGGCCCGCGCCATGGCACACCTCACCGATATCGACACCTGGGTCTTCGACCTCGACAACACGCTTTATCCGCCGACCATGGCCCTGTTTCCGCAGGTCAACGCGCGCATGACGGATTGGGTGATGCAGACCCTCGGGGTCGACCGCGCCCGGGCCGACCACCTGCGCCACAGCTATTATCGCAAGCACGGCACCACGTTGGCGGGCCTGATGGAAAACCACGACATCGACCCGGATCCCTATCTGGTCGCGGTGCATGATATCGACTTCTCCGTCCTGTCGCCCGACCCCGGCCTTGCCGCCGCGATTGCCGCGCTTCCGGGGCGCAAGATCATCTACACCAACGGCACTGCCCCCTATGCCGAGGCCGTCACCGCCGCGCGGGGCCTTTCGGGCCTGTTCGACGCGATCTACGGGGTGGAGCACGCGGGCTACCACCCCAAACCCTCGGCCAAGGCGTTCGAGACGATCTTCGACGCCGATGGGCTGACCCCCACCCGCGCCGCCATGTTCGAGGATGAGGCCCGCAACCTTGCGGTGCCCCACGCCATGGGCCTGACCACAATCCATGTCGCCCCGGACCCGGCCCCAGAAATCCACATCCACCACCACACCGATGACCTGCACGCTTTCCTCAGGGCCCTGCCCTGACGCGCGGCCCGAGACAGAGTGCCACGTTTCCTGCAGGCGCGGCGCGCCTAGGTTTCGAGCCATGAGTGACTTGCAAGATATCGACATTTTCGTCTCGGGTGGCGGCGTCGCGGGCCTGGTGGCAACAATTGCCTTTGCGCAGGCAGGCTTCACCACGATCTGCGCCGATCCGGCCGCGCCGATCACCGAGCGGGAGGCCGCGGGCGCAGATCTGCGCACCACTGCGATCCTGCAACCGGGACGTGCCTTCCTTGACCGCATCGGCCTTTGGGATCGCTTTGCCGATCACGCCACGCCTTTGCAGGTCATGCGCATCGTCGATGCCGGCGGACCCGATCCCGTGGCGCGCGCCACCCATGATTTTGACGCCGCTGATATCTCGGACGGGCCATTTGGATGGAACCTGCCGAACTGGCTTTTGCGGCGCGAGATGGTGGCGCATCTTGCCGCCCTGCCGCACGCAACCTTCCGGCCCGGCACCGGCACCGCGCACCTGCTGACCCGGCAGGGCGAGGCATTGGTGCGCTTGCAAGATGGTACAAGGCTACGCGCAAAACTGGTGGTGGCCGCCGATGGTCGCGCCTCGCCGGTGCGCGAGGCTGTGGGTCTTGATGTCCACACGACCCGCTATGGTCAAAAGGCGCTGGCCTTTGCCGTGACCCATGATGCACCGCACGGGAATATCTCGACCGAGATCCACCGCACCGGCGGGCCCTTCACATTGGTCCCGCTTCCCGATCACGAGGGAAAACCTTGCTCTGCGGTGGTCTGGATGGAAACCGGCCCCGAGGCGCAGCGGCTCGCCGCCCTGCCCGAGCCCGCGTTCGAGGCCGAGATGACGGCACGCTCCGCCCATCTTTATGGGCCCCTGCGGCTGACGTCGCGCCGCACGATCTGGCCCATCATCAGCCAGCGCGCCGCATCCATGGCGGCGGGGCGCACCGCGCTGATCGCGGAAGCGGCCCATGTGGTGCCGCCCATCGGTGCGCAGGGCCTCAACATGAGCCTTGGGGATATCGAGGCGCTTCTGGATCAGGCCGAGGCGCACCGCGCAGACCCCGGCACGCCCGAAGGCCTGGCGCGCTACAACCGCGCGCGCCTGCCAGAAGTCACGGCCCGGGTCGCGGGCGTCGACGCGCTCAACCGCGCCTCGATGACCGGGGTCCAACCGCTGCGCGATCTGAGGATGCGCGCGCTGGGGCTTTTGCATGGCGCGCCGCCGATCAGGACGACCCTGATGCGGGCGGGCATGGGGAGCGTGCCGCATCAAGCGCGACGGGTGGACGTCGAGTAGCACCGGCCCCCAAGCAAGACCCCAGCGGCCCGGCAGAATGACACGTCGATTGGGGGCCAGCCCCCAAACCCCCGAGGTTTTTTCGGCAAGATGAAACCAAAGAGCGCCCCCCGCCCTCCCGTCGCCTTCTTTGGGGAAGTGTGCGGTTCGGCGTGGACGGTGCGGGCGCTTTTAGTGGCAGACTACGCGAAGACCTTGTCGATCACCGTTTGCAGGCGCGCGAGGGCGGCGTCGACATCGTAGAGTTTGTCGAGACCGAAGAGGCCGAGCCGGAAGGTCATGAAGCCCTCGGGCTCGTCCACCTGCAACGGAACGCCCGCCGCGATTTGCATGCCGTGGGCCGCGAAGGCCGCGCCAGATTTGATCGCCGGATCATCGGTATAGCTGACCACCACGCCGGGCGCGCCAAAACCGTCGGCGGCGACCGATTGCACGCCCTTGGCGGCCAACATCGCGCGCACACCATCGCCAAGCGCCCATTGCGCGTCCTTCAATTTGCCGAACCCGAAGTCGCGCGTTTCGACCATCGTGTCGCGGAACACGCGCAGCGCGTCGGTGGGCATGGTCGCATGGTAGGCATGGCCGCCATTCTCATAGGCCTGCATGATCTTGTGCCAGCCTTTCAGATCGTTCGCGAAGCTGTTGGATTGTGTTTCTTCCATGCGGGCAACCGCGCGGTCGGACAACATCACCAGACCGGCGCAGGGTTGCGCGGACCATCCCTTTTGCGGTGCGGAAATCAGGACATCGACCCCGGTGGCCTTCATATCCACCCAGGCGCATCCCGATGCGATACAATCAAGCACCATGAGCGCGCCGACCTCATGCGCGGCGGCGGACAGCGCCGTGACATAGGCGTCGGGCAGGATCACACCCGCCGAGGTTTCCACATGCGGGGCGAAGACGATACCGGGCCGGGTGTCACGGATTTTGGCCGTGACCTCTTCGATCGGCGCGGGCGCGAAGGGCGAGGTGGCCGAATTGCCGGTCTGACGCGCCTTCATCACCGTGACCTCGCGCGCGAAACCGCCCGCGTCGAGGATTTGCGACCACCGAAAGCTGAACCAGCCATTGCGCACAACGAGAACGTCGGTGTCTTGCGCGAATTGGCGGGCGACGGCCTCCATCCCGAAGGTGCCACCACCGGGGATCACGGCAACCGCGTCGGCGTTATAGACCTCTTTCAGCATGGCGGAGACGTCGTTCATCACGCCCTGAAACGCGCTCGACATGGAATTCAACGAGCGGTCGGTGAAGACGACGGAATATTCCAGCAGGCCATCGGGATCGACGGTGTTGAGCAGGGCGTTCATGGGCAAATCCTCCGGATGTCAGGCAACGGGATAGGCGGCGGCGGCGCGCGCCACAAGTCTTACAACGGACCGGGCCGGCGTTCCTCGGACAAAAGCACGTTGGCCTCTACGTTTCCCACACTTGGCAGGGTCATGATGCGCCGCCGCAGAACGCGTTCGAAATCCGGCAGATCGCGGGCGGTAACGCGCAGGCGGTAGTCGTAAAGGCCAAGGACATGTTCAACCGTTTGCACTTCGGGGATCGCGGTGATGGCACGTTCGAAATCTTCGAGGTTCGTTCGCGATTTCGCGGAGAGTTTGACACCAAGAAAGACCGTCACGCCGAAGCCAAGCTTTTCGGCATCCAGATCAAGGCGACGGCCCGCTATGATCCCGGCCTCAGTCAGGCGGTGAATACGGCGCCACGTCGCAGGCTGGCTCAGGCCCACACGGCGGCCGACTTCGGAAGCCTTGAGCGTGGCATCGCGCGCCAGAAGGCGCAGGATTGCGAAATCCGTGGCGTCCGGGGTCACAGCGGCAGGCTCTGGCTATTCTTGATCGTGGCGACATGCATCAACGCCTCGATATCGGCGATATGGGGCAGCGTCAGGATGCGGTTGCGGTAGATCTGCTGATATTCGGGCAGATCGCGCGCGATGATCTTGAGGCGCGCATCGACCCGTCCGAGAAAGGTCTGGATTTCAATGATTTCGGGGACGTCACGGGCGGCGGCGATGAATTCATCGAAGGCCTGCGCGCGTGTCTTGTCGAGCGTGATGCGCAGGCTGACCTCGACCGCATAGCCAAGCGCTTGCCAGTCGATCACCGCATGTTGGCCGCGCAAGACGCCCGACGATTGCAGTTTGTCCAGGCGCTTGTAAGCCGTGGCCAGCGGCAGGCGCGCGGCCTCAGCCAGCGCCCCGATGGGTTGCGAGGGGTCGGCCTGAAGATGGCGGAGCAAGCGCCTGTCATTATCGTCAAGCATGTATATTTACCAGAATGAAGAAAAGCGCATGATTTTCTCTCTTATCATCGGAAATTCTCCACGGCAAATGGCGATTTACCGCCGCATATGGGCGAAACCCACGGCCAAATCATATTCCGAAGGGAGAAAGACATGCGCGTTTACTATGATCGCGATTGCGATGTGAACCTGGTCAAGGACATGAACGTGGCCATCCTGGGCTACGGCAGCCAGGGCCATGCCCATGCGCTGAACCTGCGCGACTCGGGCGCGAAAAACGTTGTCGTGGCGCTGCGCGACGGGTCGGCCTCTGCCGCCAAAGCCGAGGGCGAAGGCCTCAAGGTCATGGGCATCGCCGAAGCCGCCGCCTGGGCCGACCTGATCATGTTCACCATGCCCGACGAATTGCAGGCCGAAACCTACAAGAAATACGTCCACGACAACCTCAAGGACGGCGCGGCCATTGCGTTTGCCCACGGGTTGAACGTGCATTTCGGCCTGATCGAGCCCAAGCCCGGCGTTGACGTCATCATGATGGCCCCCA
>CAZPJO010000104.1:0-8103 GCA_964586895.1 uncultured Roseicyclus sp. | reverse complement strand
CGATATAGGTGGCGTCGGCCATTTCGGGGTCGGTCATGATCGTGGCGGGGTTGGAATTGACGAGGATGACGCGGTAGCCCTCTTCGCGCAGGGCCTTGCAGGCTTGCGCGCCGGAATAGTCGAATTCGCAGGCCTGCCCGATAACGATGGGGCCTGCGCCGATGATCATGATGGAGTTGATATCGGTTCTTTTCGGCATGGTGTCCCCCGACGCTGTCGCCTTGCCCGTCTGGCCTGCGGGCAAACTGTCGGCGTTATAAACGGGGCGCGCTTGGGCGCAAGGGAGCGCGGCAAAGAAAAGGGTGCTGCGTGCGAGAGGCGACGCGTGACATGTCAGGGCGGCGTGGTGTCGGTTGCGGTCGCGATTGCGGCGTCGAGTTCCGCGTCGAGGGCGGGCCAATCGGTGTATTCGTGATCCGCGCCAAGATCGGCATCGGGGTCGCGGCGTGCAACGATGCGGCGCATGATCAGGCGGGTCACGATGTCATAATGGCTTGGCTTGTAGGCACCGGCGACATGGGTGGTGTGCCCAGGGTGCCAATTCGTCGCCTCGGACAGATCATGGAGCGCCGCGTCGAGGCCGCGCCAATCGTCCGCGTCATGGCCCGCCGCGGCCAGCGACACCGCCAGAAGCAGCGAGGGCATGGTGTTGAGCCGGTCGGCATGGGCGGCGGCGAAATCGGTCAGCGCAGGCTGGTAATGCCCGGCGTGCAGCGCGCCCGCGAGGATCACGGCGTCAAACCGGGCGGGGTCGAGCCCCTCGGCCTCGATCAGGGGGAGAAGCTCCACGCTGTGGCCGGCGTCGCAGAGGTGATCCATTGCGTGGCGGGCGATCTTGCGGGTCTGGCCGTGGGTGCTGGCGTAGGCGACGAGGATTTTCATCGGGGTCTCCTTCGATGCGGGGGTGCAGGGGCATTATCCCACAGATGTGGGACATGCGCGTTGATCGCGATCAAACCGGCGCGGGTGAGGGCGCGGGCGCGCGGGCGCGGTTCGTGACAAAAACCTGCGGCGCGGACGGGAACTTTTGTGCGGCACTCTACATTGACCGGGTGAGCCGACCTGATTTCAGCAAGAAAGTGAGACCCATGACGCAGCCCAAAGCCGTCCTTTTCGGTGCCATCGGCACGATTGTGGAAACCTCGGACATGCAGCGCCGGGCCTTCAACGCGGCATTCAAGCGGCTTGGGCTGAACTGGAGCTGGGGCCGTGAGGCGTATCGCGAAATGCTGCGCGCGCCGGGCGGCAAGGCGCGGATCGCCGAATATGCGGCCGAGCGGGGCGAGGAGGTGGACGCGGACGCGGTGCACCGGGCCAAGGTGGCCTATTTCCGCGAGTTCGCGCGCGAGGGGTTGGAGCCGCGCGCCGGTGTTCTCGACGTGGTCAAGCGGGCCAAGGCGCAGGGCGTCAAGTTGGGGTTGGCGACGACGACGGGGTCGGACACGGTCGACCTGATCTTTGAGGGGTTGGGGGATGTGTTGCCGCGCGACATGTTCGGGTTCGTGGGCGACGGTGATCTGGTGTCGCGGGGCAAGCCGTCGCCGGAAATATACCGTCTGGCCCTGAGCCATTTCGGGATTTCCGCGTCGCAGGCCGTTGCCATCGAAGACACGCCGGAAAGTGCCGCGGCCCCCATTGCGGCGGGGATACCGACGATTGCGTTTCCGGGCGACGCGGCGCGGGGGCGGTCGTTTCCGGTGGAAATCACGCATAATGTGGATCGGTTGGAGCCGTCGTTTTGCGGTCTCGGGCTGGCGGCGGCGTAACGGCGCGGGTGCGTTATTCGGCGGCCTGCGGGAGGGGCGGCGCAGAAGAATGCGCGGGGCGGAGCATGTAATCGCGGCTGATCGGCAGGGTGCCGACGCGTTTGGTCATCTGGTACTGGAACACGCATTGGCGGTTGTGCAGGAATGAGACCTCGCACGCCTTCAGGTAATAGCGCCACATGCGGCAGAAGCGGTCATCGTAAAGCGCGCGGGCGCGGGTGATGTTGGCCGTGAACCGGTCGTGCCAATGGCGCAGGGTATGCGCATAATGAAGCCGCCAGACCTCCACATCGCAGCCGTAAAGCCCGGAGGTTTCAACCGCGCGTGCCATTTCGGACAGGGCGGGGACGTAGCCGCCGGGGAAGATGTATTTCTGGATCCAGGGGCTGGTGTAGCCGGGTGGATCGGAGCGGCCGATGGTGTGGATCAGGGCGACGCCATCGTCTTTCAGCCGGGCGTGCACGTTGCGGAAATATTCGCCGTAATGCGGCACGCCGACATGTTCGAACATGCCGACCGAGACGACGCGGTCGAATTGTCCGCTGACGTGGCGGTAATCCTTGAGCGCGATGTGGACCCGGTCGGAAAGGCCCGCGTCCCGGACGCGGTCGGTGGCGATGCGGTGTTGTTCTTCGGACAGGGTGACGCCGAACACGCGCACGCCGTAATCGCGCGCCAGCGTCAGGGCCAGCCCGCCCCAGCCGCAGCCGATTTCAAACACCTCCATCCCCGGTGAGAGGCGCAGTTTGGCGGCGATATGGTCGACCTTGGCGCGCTGCGCGGCCTCAAGCGACATGTCGGGGTCGGGAAAATAGCCGCAGGAATAGTGCCGGTCGGCATCGAGGAAGAGGTCGTAGAGCTCGGAGCTGAGGTCATAATGATGGGCGACATTGGCACGGGCGCGGGCGGCCGGGTTCCATTGATCGAGCCGCCTGCGGGCCTTGAAGACCCACGCCGAAATCGCCCGCCACCAGACCGCGTCACCGATCCCGGCATTCTCGGTCACGACCGCCAGGAAGCCTTCGACATCGTCGTCCGCGATGGTCAGGGTTCCGTCCATATAGGCCTCGCCCACAGCCAGTTCAGTGGTCAGGACAAGGCGGCGGGGCAGGGCGGGGTCGGTCAGGGTGACGGCGATTGGCGTGGCATCCCCGGCGCCGTAGCGGCGGCGCGTGCCGTCGGGATAGGTCACGGCCAGCGCGCCGCGCATGATGAAATCGCGCAGCATCCGGTCAAGTATGCGGTCCCACATGGCGTGCCCCCTCTGCGCCCTTTTGCAACCCCGTGCTGCCCGGCGTTAACGCGTTGCCTGAAAGCGAGTCGGAGTATGCGCACGGGGGACGAAATCGCCAAACGTCGATTGGTCAGCGCCCGCAATCGGCGGGTTTTGGCGGATCGGGGGTTGGGGCGATGGGCGGTGTGGGGCCGCGCGGGTTAGGGCAGGAAATCGTTCGGATCGACCGCCTCGAAGCCGCGCCGGACCTCGAAATGCAGGAACGACGGATCGCCCGGGCCGACATCGGCCACGGTGGCGCCGCGGCTGACGCTGTCGCCGCGACCGACGCGGATGTTCTGGATATTGGCGTAGACCGTCAGCAGCCCATCGGCATGGCGCACCACAAGGATCGGGACCTGATCGGTGTCCTGGGTGATCGCGGCCACGGTGCCGTCGGCGGCGGCGCGCACGGGCGTGCCCGCGCTGGCCGCGATGTCGATGCCTTCATTGCCAGAACCGTAGCCACGCAGGATTGTGCCATCGACCGGGCGGATCAGTCGCGCGTTGGATTGCGCAGGCGCCGCAGGGGCCGGGGCAGCGGTTGCAGTGGGCGCGGCTTCGGTCTGCCCGGTGCCGGTGCCTTCGAGATTGGGCAGGGTCGCGGTTTCGATCCCGTCGGGCAGCGGCGCGGAGGCCGAAGGCGGCAGCGGGGCCACGGACGTGCCGGGCGCGGTCGCGCCGGTGGCCGCGGCGGTTTCCACCACGATGGGGATCAGCAGGAATTGCCCCTCGCGCACCGCGAGATCGGGGCCGAGGCCGTTCCATTCGGCAAGGCTGCGCACGGAAACGCCATAAAGCCGCGCCACGGAATAAGCGGTTTCGCCCCGCGCGATGCGGTGGCGCACGGGTTCCTGCCCGGCGGGGACCTGCGGGCCGGAGGCGGAGGGGCGCGACGCGTCGGCGGCATCAATCGCCCCGCGCGCGATATTGGCGATATCGGAATTGCCGGCACCAGGTGTGGTGCCGCCGGTGACACGGCGCGGCAGGGCGAGCACCTCGCCATCGCGCAGGGTGTCGGCGGCAGAGCGACCGTTGAAGGCCGCAAGCTCATCGGCCCCCAGACCGATGGGCGTGGCCACGTCGGACACAGTATCGCCGCGGCGCGCGACGGCGACCTGGTAGCTGTCGTAGGAGATCAGGCCGCGCGCGTCGGGGGCGGGTCGGTCGGCGGTGACCGGGGCCCCGCGCGGCGCGTTGGGGCGGAAATCGAAATCCCAGTCGGGCGGCGCGCCGACACAGGCCGCAAGGACCAGGGGCGCCAGCAGGAACAGGCTGCGGCGGGCGAGTTTGGCAAACGGCTGGCGCATGGCGCTCGGACCTTCCTCAAATGTCGGCCTCGTGACGGGCCTTTGCACTTTGTTTTGCGGGGTAGACTACACCGAAACGGGCTCAATCGGAAGGGGGCTGGACCGCAAAAGCACGATGCGCGGCGGATTGCCCGCATGGGGCGGGGGCAGTTAGGCCTGAGGGAATTCGTGCGACCGTGCTAGGGCTTTGGCAAGACGGGCCAGGAGGGACGCATGCCGATAGACGAATGGGAGGCTGAAGAGGTCCTTTCGAAGATCACCAATGTGGTGCCCGGCATCATCTACGTGTTCAATCAGAAGACGAAGTCGAACGAATATACCAATAGCGCGCTTGGCGATGTTCTGGGCTATTCGCCTGAAGAGGTGAGGGAGATGGGTGACGGCCTTTTCCCGCAGCTCTGCCATCCCGATGATCTGCCTGCGATCGGGGCTTATTTCGCCACGATCCAGGACCTGGCGCAGGGAGAGCTTACCTCCATCGAATATCGGCTGCGCCACAAGGCGGGGCATTGGGTGTGGCTCTTGTCCAACGATACGGTGTTCGAGCGCGACGAGGATGGTTCGGTCCTGCGCCATATCGGTGTCGCGACGGATATCAGTTTGCAAAAGCAAGGGGCAGCCGCGATTGCAGCGGCGCGTGACGAGATCGAGACGATTTTCAACGCGGCCTCCAGCGGGATCGTCGCGCTGGATTTGAAGGGTCGGATCCTGCGCATCAATGCACGCGGGCGGGCCTTGCTTGGCGGTATCACGACGCCGGTTCCGATGCGTTGGCCGGAGCGCGCGCGGTTTCTGGATTCCGAGACGATGCAGCCGCTTCTGGCCAATGCGGACCCGTTGCAACGGGCCTTGTCGGGCCATGACCTGCGCGGGGAGACGCATGTGATGCGCGTCGCGGCGGAAGACGTGTCGGGGCAGGATGAGACGGTGCATGACGGGGCGGGGAATGACGCGGCGGTGTATGACGAGGCGGTGTATGTGCGGGTGTCCAACGCACGGCCGGGCAAACGAGATCGCGATATTCATACGGTCCTTGTCCTCGACGATATCTCGAACGAGGAGCGCAACCGGCAAGTGATCGAGCGCAAGGGGCGCCTGGATGCGTTGGGGCAATTGACCGGTGGCATTGCGCATGATTTCAACAACTTGCTGGCCGCCCTTTTGTATACGGTTGATCTGGCGTCGCGGTCGGAGGACCCCGGAAAGCAGGCAGGGCATTTAGAGACGGCGCAGCAATTGATCCAGCAGGGCGCGGCATTGACCGGGCGGCTTTTGGCGTTTGCGCGGCGGCAGCCGGGGCTGGCCAGCGTGAAGACCACGCATGAGGTGTTCGACGGGTTCGAGCGGTTGGTGCGCCCGATGCTGGAGGAGCATTTCGAGATCGACCTGTCGGTGTCGGAGCCCGATCTGTGCCATCTGTGCGATCAGACGCAGCTTGAGACGGCGTTGATGAACCTTGTCCTGAACGCGCGCGACGCGATGCTGCGCTCGGGGCGGGGCAACCGTATCCGCATCCGTGCCCGCCCGGTGCGCGCGACCGGTGAGGATCTGGAACAGCGGCAGGATCAGGAGGTGTCGGAGACGGCGGTGCCCGGGGCCGGGGCCGGGGATAAGGCCGGAGAGGACGCGACGTTTCGCTATGTGGAAATCAGCGTGTCGGACAACGGGCCGGGCATGGACGCGGAAACCAAGGCGCGCTGCACCGATCCGTTTTTCACCACCAAGCAGAGCAATTCCGGCACCGGGTTGGGCCTTGCGATTGTGTATGGCTTCATCCGGCAGGCGGACGGAGATCTGCGGATTTATTCCGAGCAGGGCATCGGGACCACGGTGCAGATGACCTTGCCGCGTGGCGCGATGGACGGCCTGCGCGAGGCGGCCGTGCCGCCCGAGCAGGTGCCCGCCGGGCAGGGGCAGCGTATCCTTCTGGTGGAGGATGAGTTCATGCTGCTGACGGTGATGACGAATGCGTTGGAAGGCCTGGGCTACGAGGTGATCGGGGCCACATCCGGGCCGCAGGCGCTTGATCTTGTGCGGGGCGGCGAGGCGTTCGATCTTTTGATGACGGATGTGGTCATGCCGGGCGCATTCGGGGGCTTTGAATTGGCCCGCAGGGCGCGGTTGCTGTGCCCGCAGATGCCGGTGATCTACACGTCGGGGTACACCGGGTTCACGATGCAGGAGATGGGCGAGGTGCAGGCGCCGTTGCTGCAAAAACCGACGGCGCCAACGGAATTGGCGCGGGTGGTTGCAGCGATCCTGGCACAGGCGGCTGAGGCGTAAGGCGCGCAGGGGGCCGGGTGGGCGGGGCCGGGCAGGCGGCCAATCGGGCGGGATCGTGCGCGATCAGTCGCGCGCGACGCCTTCCATCAGGGGCACGAAGCGGACCGGCATGATTTCATCATAGTCAAAACCGGTCTCGGTGCGGGTGACCTTGATCAGGCTTTGCACCGTGTCGGATTGGCCCACGGGCACGACCATGACACCGCCGGGTTTGAGTTGCCCCATCAGCGGGCCGGGCGGATCTTCGGCGGCGGCGGTCACGAGGATGCGGTCGAACGGCCCCTGCTCGGGCAGGCCGAAGGAGCCATCGCCGGTGATGACGGTGATGTTGGCCAGACCTTCGCGGGTGAAGGCCAGTTCGGCCTCGCGGGTCAGGTTGCGGTGGCGATCCACGGTATAGACCCGGCGGGCCAGTTGCGACAGGATGGCCGCCTGATACCCCGAGCCGGTGCCGACTTCGAGCACGGTATCGCGGGGTTGTATGTCGAGGGCCTGCGTCATCAGGCCGACGACCGAGGGTTGGCTTATCGTCTGGCCCGAGGCGATGGGCAGGGGCATGTCGTCATAGGCGCGGTCGGCGAAATGGCCGCGCACGTATTGGCCCCGGTCGATCTTTTCCATCGCTGTGAGCACGCGCGCATCGGTGATCCCCTTCTGGCGGAGCTGAAACAGGAACTGCATCTTGCGTTCCGCGTCATAGCCCCTGCCTTGATCCGGGGCGTCGGTCATTCCACGGCGGCCTTGAGGTCAGCAAGGCGATCGCGCGCGGTCAGGTCGGCGCGCATCGGCGTGACGGAGATGTAGCCATCGAGGTTGACGGTGGCGTCGGTTTCGGGGCCGGAGCCCACGTTTTGCGGCGCGCCGGTGATCCAGAGGAACTTGCGCCCGTTTGGGGCCACGTCGGGCTTCATGCCGAAGCCGTGGTCGTTTTCGCGAAAGCCCTGGGCCACGACGCGCAGGCCTTTGACCTCGGCCGCGGGCACGGGCGGAAAGTTGACGTTGTAGAACAGCTTGTAGGGATTGGCGGCAAAGGCATCGGGGGCGGCGAGGATCTTGCGGATTGTCGCCGCGCCATGGGCGGCCGCGGCCTCGAAACTGTTGTCCAGCGCGATGTTTCGGGGGCCATAATATTGCGACAGGGCGATGGAGGGGATGCCTTGCAGCGCACCTTCGATGGTGGCCCCGATGGTGCCGGAATAAAGCGTGTTCTCGGCGGAATTGTTGCCCTTGTTCACCCCCGACAGGACCAGGTCGGGGGGGCTGTCGCGCAGGACATCATGCAGCCCGGCCAGCACGCAATCGGCGGGCGAGCCTTCGGCGGCAAAGCGTTGCGGGCCAAACTCCGAGATCAGGGTGGGATGCACGTAGGAGATGCAATGGCCGACGCCCGATTGCTCGAACGCGGGCGCGACTGTCCAGACGTTGTCTTGGCCCGCAAGCTCGGCTGCGATGGCGTGCAGAACCTTGAGAC
>CAZPJO010000103.1:5075-8111 GCA_964586895.1 uncultured Roseicyclus sp. | reverse complement strand
GGGGCGCTGCCCCCGACGCCTGTCGCCCCAGAGGGGCGCCACTAAAGTGCGGCGTCTCCCCCGAGGTTTTTCTGGCAAGATGAAACCACCCCCGAACCGCCTGTATTCATCTTGCCGGAAAAACCTCCGCCGGAGGCAGCGGAGCCTCACCACATGCGGCCGATTTCACGCGGGGCGCCGCCCTCGACACCGCGCCCCCGGCGCCGGGCCGCAAGGCCCCCGCCGGGCCACGCCCAAAGATCGCCAACATTTCGGCAAGGCCGAATGGCGGTGATCACGGGAGCGCTTGGGGCAGTATCGGAGCAGGCGGGTCAGGGCAGGTGGCGGGCGGCCTCTCTGCGGGCAAAGGGTTTCAGGCGCGCGCCGTGGGTGTCGAGCCAGGCGCGCACCGCGTCGGGATCGTGCTTCGACAACTCGCGCATCCACCAGGCGATGGCTTTCTGGATGAACCATTCGGGATCCTCGGCAAGGCGCTCTGCCCAAGCGAACACACGCGCGCGCGCCGCGCTCTCGACGGCTGAGGGGTGGCGCGCCTTGCAGAAGGGCAGGGCGAAGACAAAGGCCGCGCGGCGGGTCCAGAGGTGGTCGGAGGCCGTCCACCTTTCCAGAACATCCAACCGTTCCGGCACTTGCACGATGCGTTTCTGGCCGCCTTGTGCGACGGCATCGGCAATGGCCCAGGTGTCGAACTCGGGCACCACGCTTTCGATCCAGCGCCACGCCAACGCATCGTCGGGCCGCATCTTTGCCTGCACGAACAGCTTGCCGGCCGCGACGCGTGCCTCGAAGATATCGCTGTCCCACAGGCCCTGCGCCAGCGCCACCAAGGCCGCTTGATCTGCGGCGCCCTTCCGCCACTGCGTCGCCAACGCGCCGGTCACGGCATTCGACAGGCCAAGGTAGTCGCGGTCCGCCTTGTGATAGGCCGCCATTTCGGCCGCCCGCGCCGGATCCGCCTCTGCCCGCAGCGCGGTTAATGCCACTTCGGGCGTCATCGCGTAATTTCCAGCTGCCACTCCAGATGCGTGCGCGCCGTCGGCCATTCGCTTCTCAGGATCGAATAGCAGGCCGTGTCACGCATCGTGCCATTCGCCATCCGCATATGCGCGCGCAGGATGCCGTCCAATTGCGCGCCCAACCGCTCGATCGCGCGGCGCGATTGCCGGTTCAGGCGGTGGGTGCGGAATTCGACAGCCTCGCAACCCCAGACATCGAACGCATGACCCAGCAGCAGACGCTTGGCTTCGGTGTTCAAGGGCCCGCGTTGTGCCGCTGGTCCGATCCAGGTGGAGCCGATCTCGACCCTTGGCAGGCCATGGTCGATGTTCATGTAGGTGGTCATGCCGACGGGCGTGCCACTTGCATCCAATTGCGTGAACGGGATCATTGCGCCCGCCTCGCGCAGCGCGATCCGTCGTGCGATTTCGGCGGCCATGCCGTCCGCATCGGGCACGCTGGTGTACCAAAGGCGGTGCAGGTCTCCGACCGCCGCCGCAAGGGCCGCGCCGTGGTCCTCGCGCAGCGGGACCAGGGCCACGTGCCGCCCGCGCAACTCAAGCTCGGGAGGGCCAAGGCGCGTCATGCAGCCGGGCCCGCGTGCAGATCATCGATTGTCTGCGCAATGTCGGGCACCGATTGGAGGCGCGAGAAAATCCTGGTTATCATGGGGGTCCCAAGCCTCCTCATTCAACCGTCACCGACTTCGCCAGATTGCGCGGCTGATCCACATCCGTGCCCTTGTGCAGCGCCGTGTGGTAGGCGATCAACTGCGCCGGGATCGCATAGAGCATCGGCGCAAATACCGGATCGACGCGCGGCAGGATCAGTGTGGCCCAGGTGCCGTCGCCGGCCTCTTGCGCGCCCTCGGCATCGGTGATCAGCCACACGCGCCCATCGCGGGCCATGACCTCTTGCATGTTCGACACGGTCTTGTCGAACAGCGCATCTTTCGGGGCCAGGACAATCACCGGCACCGTCTTGTCGATCAAGGCGATGGGCCCGTGTTTGAGTTCGCCACTCGCATAGCCTTCGGCGTGGATGTAGCTGATCTCCTTGAGCTTCAGCGCGCCCTCCATGGCAAGCGGGAACATCGGCCCGCGCCCCAGGAACAGGACCGAGCGCGCCTCGGCCAAGCGTGCCGTGCGCTTCACGATCTTGTCTTCCAGCGCCAGCGCCTGATTGATCAGGCCGGGCATCGCGCGCAGATCCTGCAACATCTCTGCCTCGCGTTCGGCGTCGATCCGGCCCCTTTGCCGGGCCGCCAAAATCGCCAGATGCGCCAACACGCCCAATTGGTTCATGAACGCCTTGGTAGAGGCGACGCCAACTTCGACCCCGGCGAGGATCGGCACGATGACATCGGATTCCCGTGCGATGGAACTCTCCGGCACGTTGACCACGGCCACGACATTCGCGGCCTTCTCCTGCACATAGCGCAGGGCGGCAAGCGTGTCGGCGGTCTCGCCCGATTGGCTGACGAAAATGGCGGTGGATGCGGGCGACACCGGCCCCTCGCGATAGCGGAATTCACTTGCGATATCGACGTCGCACGGCAGGCCCGCGATCTGCTCGAACCAGTATTTCGCCACTGCGCAGGCGTAATGCGCCGTGCCGCAGGCCACCATTGTGATCCGGTCCGTTTCGGTGAAATCAAGGCCTTCGGGCAACGTCACCTGACCGTCGTCGGAATATTGGCTCAGGCAATCGGACAGCACGACAGGCTGCTCGAAAATCTCCTTCGCCATGAAATGCTTGTGCCCGCCCTTGTCGAGGGCCGCGGCCTGCGCCGGGATCGTGCGCGTCTCGCGGTTGGCCAGCCGGTCGTCCGCATCGCGGATTTCCACGCCGGCGCGGGTGACAAAAGCGTAATCGCCTTCTTCGAGATAGGTGATCCGGTCCGTCATCGGCCCCAGCGCGATGGCGTCCGAGCCCACGAACATTTCGCCATCCCCGTGTCCGATCGCCAGCGGCGAGCCCTTGCGCGCCGCGACGATCAAATCCTCTTCGCCCTCGAACAGGAAGGCCAAAGCATAGGCA
>CAZPJO010000103.1:4792-5065 GCA_964586895.1 uncultured Roseicyclus sp. | reverse complement strand
TGTTTGAGCGTTTCCTGCGCCGCCTCGCGCGGGCCCATCCCCTGATCCATGAAGTCCTCGCACAATTGCGCGACGGTTTCGGTGTCGGTCTGAGTGACGAAGCTGCGATGGCCAAGCCGGGCGCGCAGCTCGCGGTAATTCTCGATGATCCCGTTGTGCACCACGGCCACGCGCCCCGCCTGATGGGGGTGCGCGTTGGTCACGGTCGGCCCGCCATGCGTCGCCCACCGCGTGTGGCCGATGCCGGATTTCCCGGGCAGCGGATCATGGACC
>CAZPJO010000103.1:0-4782 GCA_964586895.1 uncultured Roseicyclus sp. | reverse complement strand
GTCGAGCGTGCCGTCCTGTACCGTTGCGATGCCCGCGCTGTCTTAGCCGCGATATTCCAACCGCTTGAGCGCCTCCACAAGGATCGGCGCCACTTCGTTATTGCCCAGAACGCCAACGATGCCACACATGGGCTTATCCCTTCTTTGCCTTGATCGCGCGCAGCCGGTCCATCAGCTTCACGGCAAGGCCCGGTTTGTTCACCTGTTTCGCGCGGCCAAGCGCCAGGGCCGCGTCCGGCACATCTTCGGTCACAACCGATCCGCTTGCCGTCATCGCCCGCGCGCCCACCTTCACCGGTGCGACCAGCATCGTGTCGGACCCGATGAACGCGTCCTCTCCGATCTCGGTGCGGTGCTTCATGACGCCGTCGTAATTGCAGGTCACACTGCCCGCGCCGAGGTTCGCGCGCGCCCCGATTGTCGCGTCGCCCACATAGGACAGGTGATTGACCTTGGCACCCTCGCCGATTTCGGCGGCTTTGACCTCGACGAAATTCCCGATCCGCGCGTCGTTGCCGATTTCCGCGCCGGGGCGCAGCCGGGCGTAGGGGCCGACGATGGCGCCCGCGCTGACGTGGCAGCCTTCGAGATGGCTGAAGGCGCGGATACGCGCCCCGGATTCGACCGTCACACCGGGGCCGAACACCACATTCGGTTCGATCTCCGCATCGCGTCCCACGAAGGTGTCGAGCGCGAAGAACACCGTCTCCGGGGCCTGCATGGTGATGCCGTTTTCCAACGCCTCCGCGCGGCGGAGCGCCTGAAACTGCGCCTCGGCCCGCGCCAGTTCGGCGCGCGAGTTGATCCCGAGTGTCTCGGCCTCGTCGCACACCACGACCGTCGCGCTCAGGCCCGCCGCATTGGCCAGTTCCGGCACATCCGTCAGGTAATATTCGCCGTTCGCATTATCGTTTCCAACCTTGCGCAGCATATCGATCAGGACACCCGCATCTGCACACAAAAGACCGGAATTACATAGGTTTATCGCGCGTTCCGCCTCGCTTGCATCCTTGTGCTCCACGATCCGCACAAGCGCGTCGCCGTCCGTCACCATGCGCCCGTAGCCGGTCGGGTCGGAGGCCTTGAACCCCAGCATCACAACGTCATGGGCGTCCCGCGCCGCGCGCATCGCATCAAGCGTTTCGGGGCGGATGAACGGCGTGTCTGCGTAAAGCACGACTGCGTCGCCGTCGAACCCGTCCAACGCGTCGGCCGCCTGCAAGACGGCGTGGCCGGTCCCCAATTGCTCGGGCTGTCGCACGGTCACGGCTTCGGGCGCGATATCGGCAAGTGCCGCCTCGACCGCATCCGCCCCGTGGCCTGTCACCACGATGATCCGCGACGGCTCCAACGGCGCGGCAGAGGCCAGCGCGTGGGCCAAAAGCGGGGCCTGCCCGAGAGGGTGAAGGGGCTTGGGCAGATCGGACATCATCCGCGTGCCCGCCCCGGCGGCCAGCACCACCAGCGCCAATGATCGCGATTTCGCCTGCATGTAACGCCTTTCCTTCGCGTTTTGTGCCTATTAACCAGAGCGGCGGCGCGGCGCAAAGCCCTGTGCCGTTCAATTTGACCGTCAGCCTGTAACAGGCCTGGGCGGAAACCTGCCGAAAGGGACGTCATGCGCACAGTTGTTTTCGATCTGGATGGGACACTTGCGGACACGGCGGGGGATCTGATCGGGGCAGCGAATGCCGCGCTCAAGGGGCTTGGCCATGCGCCGCAACTGGTCATGGGGGCGGACGACGCGACCGCGTTTGCGGGCGGGCGCGCGATGCTGCGACTGGCCGCCTCGCGCCTTGGGATCGCCGATGCCGAAGGGTTGGCCGATGCCGGATATCAGGCGCTTCTGGAGGCTTACGGCGCCGACATCGACACCCACACGACGCTTTACCCCGGCACGGTCGCGGCCGTGGACCGGCTTCGCACGGCGGGCCATGCGACGGGCATTTGCACCAATAAACCCGAAGGCCTGGCCATCACCCTGATCGCGCGTCTTGGCCTGACCGATCGCTTCCCCGCGCTGATCGGGGCCGATACTTTGCCCACGCGCAAGCCCGACCCCGCGCCCTTGTTCGAGACCATCGCGCGGCTTGGCGGGTCGCCCGACAATGCGGTTCTGATCGGCGACACGGTGACCGATCGCAAGACCGCCGCGGCGGCCGGTATCCCGTGTGTTCTGGTGACGTTCGGCCCCACGGGCCGGGCCGTTGCGGACCTCGCGCCCGAGGCGTTGCTGGATCATTACGACCAACTTGACGCAGTGCTCGACCAACTCCTCCATTGACGAAGCGGGCGCCGCGCACGATCTTGCCCGCCATGAGCAAACCCGTTTTCACCGGCAGCTTCACCCAACAGGAAGCCATTCCCGAAGCCGCAATCGCGGCGGCGGTCGATGTCATGCGCTCGGGCCGGTTGCACCGCTACAACACGGCCCCCGGTGAAGCCGGGGAAACCGCGCTACTGGAGCAGGAATTCGCCGCGCTCACCGGCGCGAAATATTGCCTCGCCGTTGCCTCGGGCGGCTATGCGATGGGGGCGGCCTTGCGCGCGATCGGTGTGGGGCCGGGCGACAGGGTTCTGACCAACGGCTTCACGCTCGCCCCGGTGCCGGGTGCCATCGCCGCTGTCAATGCCGAGCCGGTTTTCGTCGAAGTGACCGACAGCCTTGTGATCGACCTTGATGACCTTAGCGCCAAGATCGAAAGCTCTGGCTCGAACGTCCTTCTGCTCAGCCATATGCGCGGGCATCTGTGTGATATGGATCGCCTGATGGACATCTGCGACCGCGCCCATGTGAACGTGATCGAGGATTGCGCGCACACGATGGGTGGTGCGTGGCGCAATGTGCCCTCGGGGCGGCATGGCTTGGTGGGTTGCTACTCCACGCAGACCTACAAGCATATCAATTCCGGTGAGGGTGGGCTGCTGATTTCCGACGATGCCGAGGTGATGGCAAAAGCCGTCATGCTGTCGGGTTCCTACATGCTTTTCGGCAAAAACGGCGCGGTACCCCCTGTGGAAACGTTCGAAAATGTAAAGTATGTGACGCCGAATGTTTCGGGCCGCATGGACAATCTGCGCGCCGCGATCCTGCGCCCGCAATTGGCCGATCTGCCCGCGCAGATCGCCCGTTGGAACGCGCTTTACCATGCGGTGGAAGATGGTCTGCGCAACACGCCCGGCCTGAAACTGATCGAACGCCCGCCCCAGGAAGACATCGTCGGATCGTCGATCCAGGTCTTGTTGCCGGGCGCGTCACCCGACGTGATCCACGCGGTGGTCGAGGGGTGTCTGGCCCGCGGGGTGGAGTTGAAATGGTTCGGTGCGGCGGAGCCTGTCGCCTTCACATCGCGCTACGACAGCTGGCGCTATGCACCGGCGCAGTGCTTGCCAAAGACGGATCGCATTCTGGCCGGCCTGCTCGACATGCGCCTGCCTCTGACCTTCTCAATCGACGACGCGACATTGATTTCCGAGATCATCCGGGATGAGGTGATCACCGCCCTGCCGCAAGCGGCGGAATAGGGGCGTGCGGGCGACGCACACCGCAATGCAAGCCCCACGAAAAAAGGCGACCCGCTCAGGTCGCCATGCGTAATCCGGTTCGCGTCGCCGCTACAAGGTTCAGAAATGCAGCGCCACACCCAGGCCCACGGCGTTTGCGTCGATCTGCTCGCCCGATGATCCGCCGACGATGGTTCCCGACTCCGGTGCCATATGGGTGGACGTGTAATCAAGGCGGACGGACACGTTCTCCTGCAACAGCATTTCAAGACCGATCCCATAGACCAACCCATCCGCCGTCCCATCGCTCGACACGCCTGCCGCCGCGCCATATTCGACGGTCTGATAGCCGAGTGAGCCGTAAACCAGCGCGTTTCCAAGGGCGTACCCCCCGCGAAGCCGTGCGTTCAAAACGCGCTCGAATTCGAAATCGGGGCTGCCGAGGGATGTCTGAAACGAAGCAGGGCCGGAAAATCCAACCTCCGCGCCGACAACGAAGCTTTCGCCAATTCCACGGTTATAGCCGCCGTAGGCCCCGAAACCGGTGCCTTCCTGCAACGGGGTTGTCGCGGTTGAATTGTCGAATTCCGGAGAGATGATGTTGGCCGCAAACCCCGCATAAAAGCCGGTCCATTGGTTCGCGTCCTGTGCGGACGCGCCACCAGCGGCAAGCAGAGCAGTAAGGGTTAACGCGATCGGGCGCATCTTGTGTCCTTCAACAACCGGGTAACCATGCCCGGTATGCGCTAAGATAGCGTTAATATGGGCCCTGGAAAAGCCTGCAACCTCCGACAGTTACCCAACTGAATCATTTCGGTAACGGTTTTGGCGCATCCACGCTCATTTGCGCGTCAAACGGGCGACTGGTGGCCAATCCCCAAAGACACGACCGCCGCCCAGACCATGTCACACAAGGCGCGAGTTCTCTTTCGCGGCGCGGACGAAATCGCGAAACAGCGGATGCGGCGCGAAGGGTTTCGATTTGAGTTCGGGGTGAAATTGCACCCCGATGAACCATGGATGGTCCTTCACCTCGACGATTTCGGGAAGCCGGCCATCGGGGGACATGCCCGAGAACATCAAACCCTGTTCCTCCAACGCCTCGCGATACTTGATGTCGACCTCATAGCGGTGGCGGTGGCGTTCCTCGATGTCGGTGCCGCCGTAGGCTTCGGCCACTTTCGACCCATCCGCAAGCACCGCGTCATACGATCCCAAACGCATTGTGCCGCCTTTGTCGTCGGTCACTTTGCGTTCGACCTTGTGATTGCCCTGCAC
>CAZPJO010000102.1:0-8301 GCA_964586895.1 uncultured Roseicyclus sp. | reverse complement strand
TGGACAAGGAACAGGCCGATTACATCGGCGTGCCGCAGGACGGCCCATTCAAGCCAGAACATTACCGGTATTGATTGACATCGCATGGCCCGCCCGCTGCAACTTTGCTTTCTGAGCAAGACCGAGCGCCCCGAAGTTGGATCACACTTGATGCGTGTGGGGCAGCTTTCGAGGATTGTACGAGCGCATTACCCCAGCGAGATCGAGGTGAGCGTTCGGCCGATGGCCGGTCGCCATGGCTTTTTTCGCGCCCTGTCTGCGATGCTACTTCCGAAGGACGCCGTCTTTATTGTTCCGAAACGGCTAGCCTACTCTTGGCCGGACGAAGCCATTGGCGCACTGCGCAAAGCGACGCGTGCGCGTGCAATTCTGCTCGACTATGTTGATGCCAATCTCGATAACGTTTTCCCGGACGGGGTAGACGTCCACCTTTCCACATCTTTTGCCGGAAAGGTTGGGCTGGACGAAAGGCTTGCCTCCATAGAGGGCACCGGTCTGACCCGCGTACTCTTGCACAACGTGGACGAACGCGTGAAGCGCGTGCCCGAAAAAATTGACGCGGTTTCACTGCACATGCTGTATCTTGGAATTCCGAAAACAACCTACATACCGGACGCAATAAGATCCAAGCTGGATATCCGGCCTGCCAGTACTCCTGATGAGTTCGCTGTTGCATTGGGACTGCTAGAAAGTGCAAACGCACATTACTGCGTGCGCCCAGATCCCGGCAAATCGCCGACCCGAAAATTCAAGCCCTTTACCAAGGGCTTCACTGCTGCTTGGTGTGGAGCGACTATGTTGGTCAATCGGCAGACAGATGACGCAGCGCACTTTCTGGGAGAGGATTATCCCTATATGGTAGACGCTCCAACTGAAGCCGACATCTGTGAGATGCATGCGCGCATGTGCGACGATGTTGGCGGGCCGGATTGGTGCGAGGCTCTGGGTCGCGGGCGCGCCATGGCGGATCAAGTTAGCCCAAAGAAATTGGCGAAAGACCTGCACGATATCATCGAGGAAGTGATAAACTGATATGCGGCTGTTCAAGAAGAAATCGACAACCGAGGAAATGCGCCGCGCGCCGGGCTTCCCATCCTTGTCCGGAGCGAGCTATCGCGAAGTTCTGAACGCACTTGAGAGCGCATTATCTCCCGAGATCTATTTCGAGATCGGGTCGCGATCGGGCACATCTCTCAAGGATCGGTCTTGTTCTTTCGTTGCCATTGACCCTGAATTCCAACTGGGCGGGAAGGTGTTCAACGAGGCACCGATGCAGCTGTTTTTTCAGATGACGAGCGACGCTTTTTTTGAAGGTGGCTTTGCCGATCGCATGGCAATGCGCCCTAAGCTATCGTTTATCGATGGTATGCATCTGATCGAATTCGTGCTGCGCGATTTCCGCAACATAGAGGCTTTGTCTGACCCCGATGGCGCCATTGCACTTCATGATGTTCTGCCCTTCAACAACGAGATGACAACACGCGATGTCAGCGTACTCGAAACCGCCAGTGCCTGGACCGGCGATGTATGGAAAATCATCCCGATCCTCCAAGAGTTCCGCCCCGACCTGACCCTCGATGTGATCGGTGCGCCGCGTACCGGTCTTTTGGTTGTGCGCAACCTCGACTGCAAAAACCGCATTCTGTTCGATGCTGAAGACGAAATCCTGGCTCGCTTTCAGGAAATGGATATCCGTGACTATGGCGCCAAGACGTTCTTTGATGCCTTCACAATCGCAGATCCGGCAGAATTCATCCAAACGCTTTGAGCCATGTCCGTCAGGACCAAAGGGACTACCGACGCCGATGTAGTACGACGCTTTATCACCGGGCAGCAGCGGCGTTGAGCAGAGGCGCACTTCTATCGATACAGCTGGTCGTGAGGGTGCATTCGACGCAGCCAACCTGCCAAGCTGCGGCCCCGACGGCGCGCGCAAAGGTCGATATCGCGCTCAACACAGGGGGCACGTCATGAGTGAGACGGTCAATTTCACCCAGATGAAGGACGGCACCAAAGAGGAATACGAGCTTCTGGAAGAGCTGGAAAAACCGTTCCTTGCCCTGACCGCCGAGCGTGTCCTTGATGAATTGCGCAGGCAGGAACACATCACCCTCGAAGGGTACAAGATCACCCGGCTTGAGCATGGTCTGCAATCGGCCACGCGCGCGCAACGTGATGGTGCGGACATCGACTGGGTCGTCGGCGCGCTGCTGCATGATATCGGCGATGGGCTGGCGCCACAGAATCACGACCGCATGTCCGCCGAAGTGATCCGCCCCTTCGTGCGCTGGGACGTCGCCTGGGTGGTGGAACACCATGGCATTTTCCAGATGCTATATTACGGGCATCATTATGGCTGGGACCGAAACGCACGCGACCGCTACCGCGATCATCCCTGTTTCGACAGTTGTGCCACCTTCTGCGAGCGCTGGGATCAGGCGAGTTTCGACCCTGATTACAACAGCCTGCCCCTCGATCATTTCGCGCCGCTGGTGCGCGAGGTCTTCGGGCGCAAGGCCCATGCGGACAGTGTATTGCGCGAAGGCCATGTCAGCCCCCTTGTTGCACCATGAGCGCATGGGGAGAGCGGTGATACTTTTCCCTGCAACTTTTCCTTTCAACACAGGTGAAGGGCCGTTTAACCTTTTGCGCGAGCCAGGCCGCAAAGGTCCGGTGCGAGACCTGAAAACACGAACGGGGGATACCAACCTATGGGAAAACGTGACGATCTGATCGCGCAATATGCCGATGACCTGCGTAAGAAGTGCGGCATGGAGCCGGATATGGCTCTGCTGACCAAAGTCACCATTGGCTGCGGCCCGTCGATCTATGATTCCGACGCGTCCACCGTTGCCGGCAGCCAGCCGGCGGAGCTTGAGACGGTCAAGAAGAACTTTCTCATGAAGAAACTGGGGCTGCCCGACAGCCCCGACCTGATGAACGCGATCAACTCGGTCATCGAGGTCTACGGCAAGTCCGAGCGCAACAAATACCGCGCGGTGGTCTACTACATGCTGACCAAGCATTTCGGCAAGGAAAGCGTCTACAGCTAAGCCTTGATCGCTTCGAAGATGTAAGGCCTGCCCCCAAAAGGGCGGGCCTTTTTCGTATGGGGCAAAGTGTTTCCGGGTGCGGTGTCACGTGAGCGCACCGCATGCGGATCGCATTTAGGTCAAATGCTGCGGGCAATTTCTTTGCTGCAGAGCGGCGAACCTGTCATAAAGCAAACGTTCGGCCAGGAAGGCGGACCCAAGATTCAGTTACACGAGCGGAGCGAGGCCGCGAGTGGGTGGATGGGGGGTTCCTGAGGGGTCGGGACCCCCCATTTCTATTTTCAAAATCCGGGTTTGACCGATCTTTCCGAGTTCTGCGTCCATTGGGCATTGCAAGGCAATCCGGCGTCCTGTGACCTTTCCAACAGGCACTGCGCGACCCGTTCACGCGCCTGTCCCGCGAACGTGATTTTCCTTGCCCACGCCTGGACGCCTAATCTGCATGCAATTGTACTCATGCCGGAGGCCCTCCCATGCGCCCATTCGCTCTTTCCCTTGCCCTCTGTGTCGGCCTCGCCGGATTAGGTGGCTTCGTCCCGCCCGCCGACGCCCAAAGCGCGGCCACCGCCGTGGCCAGCGGCGCGTTTCAGGATATATCGCCGCGCTACGACGGATCGGGCACCGCCACGATCGCCGAGACGGCCGATGGCCAAAGCGTCCTGCAACTGGGCGATTTTTCGGTCACGCCGGGCCCCGACCTCGAAGTCTGGCTGGTTGCCGCCGACGCGCCCACCACGAACAACGCGGTTCTCGCCAGCACTTACGTCTCGCTCGGCGCACTGCAATCCCCCACCGGCACCCAGACCTACGCCATCCCGTCCAATGTCGACATCTCCGATTACGGTAGCGTCGTGATCTGGTGCGAGGATTTCAGCGTGCTCTTCACCATGGCCTCGTTCCGGTAAAACGGCCCCTACAGCCCGCCGAGGGCGCAGATCACCTTGAACTCGTCCTCGGTCACCGGCTGCACCGACAATCGTGAATTCTTCACCAACACCATCTCCGCAAGGCGCGCATTGCCCTTGATCTGATCCAATGTCACCGGGGTCGGCACCGGTTCAACCGCCTTGATGTCCACGCAGTCCCAGCGCGCATCATCCGTGGTGCTGTCGGGATGCGCTGCCGCGCAGACCTCGACAATGCCCACGACGGCCTTCTCTTTCTGCGAATGATAGAAGAACCCCCGGTCGCCCACCTGCATGTCCCGCATGAAATTGCGGGCCTGGTAATTGCGCACGCCGTCCCATTCTTCCCCCGCCGCGCCCTTGGCGACCTGCTGATCCCAGGACCAGGTCGAGGGTTCCGATTTGAACAGCCAGTAGCGCATCAACCGATCACCTTCTTCCATTTTTCGATCCGCACTTTCTCGAACAGGCCGGCCTTGGCGTAGGGATCGTTGTCGGCGAAATCGTAGGCCTCCTGCATCGTGTCGACCTCGATCACCAGAAGGCTGCCCGACATCTGATCATCATCGTCCAGCATCGGCCCCGCCATCACCAGTTTACCACTGTCCTTGCCATAGGCGAGGTGCGCGTCGCGATTGTCGAGGCGGGTCTGCAAATGGCCCGGTTTATCGGTGGCGATGATGACGACATGCATGGGGGTCTACTCCGGTTTCAGGGGTCGGTTCAAAAGGTGGTCGAGCGCGCCCGAGATGTCGAGCCTGCCGTCGGCCAGCGCGGCCACCGTATCGGCAATCGGCGTGTCGGCGGCGCTTTCGCTCAGTTGGCGGGCGGTGTGCAGGCCTTCGAGTGTGGTGCCGGCCGGCAACGTCACACCCCGCGCCAGCGCTTGTCCGAACCGGAAGTTGCGCGATTGCTCGGACCCGCAAGTCAGGACCAAATCACCAAGACCGGACAACCCCGTCAACGTCTCGGGCTGCGCGCCCTTCGCGGTCGCATAGCGTGTCATCTCGGCAAAGCCCCGCGCGATCAGGGCCGCGCGCGCGCTCTCGCCCAGACCTGCGCCGATCACCGCACCTGCGGCAATCGCGATCACGTTTTTCAACGCCCCGCCCAATTCGGCACCCACCACATCGGTGCTTCTGTAGATCCGCAAGGTCGGCGTGCTGAGCGCCTGCTGCAAATGCGCGCCCAGGGCATTGTCAGCGCACGCCAGCGTCAGTGCAGTCGGCAACCCCTTGGCGATATCCGCCGCGAAACTCGGCCCGGTCAACTGCGCCACCTGCGCGATATGATCTGCGAGGAGGGCGGAGGGACCGAGCCCCGAGGCGCGGTCGATGCCCTTGGCGCAGGAAACCGCCACCTGCGCACGCAGTTTCTGCGCCGACAGGAACCCGCCCAACACCTGCGTCGGCAATGCGAACAAGGCCGTCTCTGCCGTGCAATCGGACAGGTCATCCGTCACGCTGATCTCCACCGGAAGCCTGTGGCCCGGCAAGCGCGCGCTTTGCCCGCCCGCAAATGTGCCAAGCTCACGCGCCCATAGTGTGACGTCGATCCCGCCTTTCGCGAATGCGATGGCCAGCCCGGTGCCAAACGCTCCACCGCCGATGATGTCGAGTCTCATGCCTTCGCCCCCTTCTTGCCCGACCCGATCATCGGCGCGGCCGTGCGGTCCAACGGCCATCGGGGCCGCGCGTTCAGCGTCATGTCATCCGTCCGGCCCCCCTCGAAGGCCAGCATTCCGGCATAGGCAATCATCGCCGCATTGTCGGTGCAAAGCGCCAGCGGCGGCGCAATGAAGGGCAGTTCCGTGACCGCCTCAAGCCGGTCGCGCAGAACCGCGTTGGCCGCAACGCCCCCGGCCACCGCAAAGGCCATCACATCCGCCTGGCCAAGCGCCCGGCGCGCCTTTTCGGCCAGAACGTCGGCCACCGCCATCTGGAACGACGCACACAGGTCGGCGCGGTCCTGCTGCGTCATCCCGCCGTGCGCGGCCACCAGATCATCACGCGCCCGCAGCACGGCGGTCTTCAGCCCCGAGAAACTGAGGTCACAGCCCGGGCGATCCAGCAAAGGCCGGGGCAATTTGAACCGGGTCGCATCCCCGCTCTGCGCCGCCTGCTCGACCGAAGGGCCGCCCGGCTGCGGCAGGCCCAGAAGGCGCGCGACCTTGTCGAACGCCTCACCCGGGGCATCGTCGATCGTGCCGCCAAGCCGCGTGAACGCATCCGGGCCGTCAACGCGCAGAAACTGGCAATGCCCGCCGGAGACCAGCAGAAGAAGATAGGGAAACGCCACCCCATCGGTCAGGCGCGGCGTCAGGGCATGGCCCGCGAGATGGTTCACCCCGATCAAAGGTTTGCCAAGCCCCATCGCCAGCCCCTTCGCCGCCATCACCCCCGACAGGACACCGCCGATCAGGCCCGGCCCGGCGGTCACGGCAATCGCGTCGATCTCGGGCAGGCTCACACCGGCCTCGGACAGCGCCTGTTCCACCATCAGGTCCAGCGCCTCGGCATGGGCGCGCGCGGCAATCTCGGGCACGACGCCCCCGTAGGCCGCATGAAAATCCGTCTGGCTCAACACCGCATTCGACATAATCACCGGCGCGTCCCCCGACCCCCGCAGGACCGCGGCGGCGGTGTCGTCACAAGAGCTTTCGATGCCGAGGATCGTCAGGGTCATGGGCGCGCGCTGCCGTTGTCTGCCAAGCCCACGCGGGGTAACACTCCGCCCCATGGCTGTCCACTCGCGCCCCATTGTCCTGCTGACACGTCCCCGGGCGGCCTCCGAACGGTTCGCCCATGGCCTGGACGGGTTTGACGTGGTCATCGCCCCGTTGATGGAAATCGCAGGCACCGGCGCCGAAGTAACGCTCAACGGTCTGCGCGGCCTTATTCTGACATCCGAGAATGCCGTGCCTTTTCTTCCCGCCTGGTCCCCTGCGCCTCCTGCACCCTTGCCCGCGTTCTGCGTCGGACCCCGCACGGCGGAGGCGGCCGGGGCGGCGGGCTTTGCGGCCGAAGTCCTCGGGCCGGATGCGGAAGGCTTGGTAAAGGCGCTGCGCACACGCCGCCCCGAGGGACCGTTGCTGCATGTCCATGGTGTGCAGACACGCGGCGAAGTGGCCGGGCGTTTGCGGGCCTGTGGCCTCGATGTGCGCGACGTGGCGGTCTACGATCAACGCGCCCTGCCGCCCGGCCCGGAGTTTGCGCAAGCCATCGCGCAGAGGGCTCAGGGCGGGCACACCGATCACCCGACCCTGATCGTGCCGCTGTTTTCGCCGGCCAGCGCCACCCGATTTGCCGAGGCTTTGGGCGAGATGCCCGGCCAAATGACGCTGCTTGCCATGAGCCCCGCCGTGAAACGGGCGCTGCCCAAACGGTTGCAGGACCACACAACGATTATCCCCCATCCGACCGGCGCGGATATGCGAAGCGCCGTGGAAGGATACGCAATGCGGCGGAATTCCCCCTAGAAGCCATCGCGGCGTCGTGACACCTTGGCCCGGGCTGACTCGGGACGCCGCGCGCGTTAGTTAACGAGTCACACGTGACAGAGATGAGGGGCCTCAACACATGGCGAAGCAACCGTCCTCCCGTTCGGGCAAGCGGACCAAGAGCGAAACCGACGCCGGTGAAAGCGTCTCACCCGATGTGACGGACGAGGCGTTGGGCGGCGATACCGTTCTTCTGGGCGACGACACGCTTGGCGAAGATGCGGTCGCATCCGAACCCGACCCCGGAAGCCGCGTCACGATCGAACCCGGCGACACAACCACGATCGAAAGCACGGGCACCGGTGACGACGGCGCACAAACCGAGATCGTTGAAGGCAACGCCGAGCCCGCGCCCGATCCCACCCCCGCAGCCGCGCCCGTCGAACGGGTTGTCGAGAAAACCGGCCCGGGCTTTGGCCCGCTCCTGATCGGTGGTGTGGTGGCAGCGGCCCTTGGCTATGGCGCTGCTTTCTTTGGCTTGCGTCCAAACGACACCGCCGCGCCCGACCCCGCGCTGACCGCAGCCCTGGAACAGATCGAGGCGCAGCAAGGCACAATCACAGGTTTGCAGGAGCAGGTCGCGACCCTCGCCAATGCCGAACCGCCCGCCGCCCCCGAAGTGGATCTGTCCGGGATCGAAGGCGCAATTGCCGGCGTTTCCGACGACGTTGCCGGTGTCGGCACCGCCGTTGAGGCGCTGACAGGCCGTGTTGTGGCGCTGGAGGATCGTCCGATCTTTACCGGCGAAGTTGCCGAAGACAGTGCCGCCATGGCCGAAGCCGTCGACGCGCTCGACGATCAGCCGTCCGGGTGGGCTGGCGCGGTCGGCCTCTTCCAGCGCTTC
>CAZPJO010000101.1:3755-8357 GCA_964586895.1 uncultured Roseicyclus sp. | reverse complement strand
CCCTTGCCATCAATCACATCGCGCTTTTCGGCGTTGAAGGCGGTGGCGTCGTCCTTGAAATACTGCACCAAAGTGCCGGGCTCCGGGCCTTCATAAAGAACCTTGGCCTTACCCTCATAGACCTTCTTGCGCCGTGCCATCGCTTTTCCCCAAAACCCAGGCGGGCCTACGTGACCCTGCCCGCGCTATAGGCCAATCGCACTTGCCCCGCAAGGCGCGAGGCTAGGCTTGACCGCGTCCCATGATCCGCTTGAAAAACCCGTGTCGCGGGGCATAGGACACCCTCGCATTGCGACCGCCACCATAGGGCACCTTCCCGAAAAAACGCCTTTTCATCAAACGGACTTTCGGGGTGGAGGGCGATAAAGCAATCATAAGGCACGGGCGGCGCCTTTTGCGATTTCGCTGTCATGCCTTGTGTCGCCCATCGCAGGCGATATTTTTCGCCGCCATTCTCCCCGCCGATCGTGTCGCCATCATTGAACGCGTTGCCGGAAACCAGCGGCAGCCATGACATGGCGTAAAGCGTGCTTGCAGTCGTGCCAACGTCCTGCGGCGTGGCGCAGGCGCGTTGTGATCCCAGGTGCCATAGCCCGGCAACCGCATCATGTTAACCAACGTGGCATCCTCGCCGGTCGATCCCATTAAGATCGGAGCCATCGGGATGACGTCATCGGTATCGCAGGCCATCGGAATGTCGAGGCCACCTTTCGGCGAAATGTCGAGGCCGGGGAAGTCTTCCAAAAGGGCGGCCTGAATGTCCGGCGTCGAAAACTGCACACCCTCCGAAAACATCAGATAGATGTCAAAGCTTGGCGTCTTCTCTTTTCGCTGCTGTGCCATCACGCCCGCCCCGCCACGTTATATTTCACCTGTGCCTGCGTCTTCATCATCTCGGTCATTTCATCCGCGCTGACGCCAAAGTTCTTCGCCAACGCGAACAGCGTGCCTTGCTCTTCGACGTCGAACTCGCCATCCGCGTGGGCCACCTCAAGCGCATACCCGATCGCCTTGCGGCAATCCGCGTCGCTTAACCGTTCAAGCGCGCTCTCGATCAAATCCTCCGGATCGCCATGCGCCACATCCCGGCTAAGATCCTCCATCACTTTGAAAAGGTCTTCATTGCCCAAGGCCAAGCGGCCAACGGCGGGCTCGCGTGCAATGACCCTCGCAATGGCCTTTTGCTCTTCGGGGTGCATTACCCCATCGGCCATCGCCACAAAAAACGCAGGCATCATGAACGCACGGGCAAGTTCGACATCTGCGCTCATGGGCGCGCGCGGTGCCTTCGCTTTGACTTTCGCGCGCAGGACAGAGAATTGGGCCAAGGGCGGGATCCTTGTGTTGAACGGTCAAAAAAATGGGGCGTCCGTGCCACGCCACACCGACAAAACTCCCAACCTCATTCGGCACGCAAATGACCAGATTTTTGCAATTCCGCGACCCATCCCGATCGCCCACCCGCACACTTTGGCAACGCGTCTTGCGTCCAGGCGAAAACCCTTCGGAAACGTCCCCCCGAGATCTGGACCACCCTTTCGGGCCTTGTTTTAATCCTGCTGCTGGCCGAGTGCGTGGACCAGAACCTCTACAACTTCACCGGCACCGGCCCCCTCGCCGATCCCTGATACACCTTGCGATGCGCCAAACGGCGCGCCATATCTGTTTCAACAGAACCGACCCTACAGGAATGATCCCCATGTCCACTTTCGACGACCGCGAAAACGCCTTCGAGAACAAGTTCGCCCATGATGCCGAGATGCAGTTCAAGGCCGAAGCGCGCCGCAACAAGCTGATGGGCCTTTGGGTCGCCGAGGCGCTCGGGAAATCCGGCGATGAGGCCAATGCTTATGCCGCCGAGGTCGTGAAAGCCGATTTCGAAGAGGCCGGCCACGAAGACGTCATGCGCAAGGTGCTTGGCGATCTCGACGGCAAACTCCCCGAGGCCGAGGTCCGCACGAAATACGACGCACTCCTTGGCGTCGCCAAGGCGCAGCTGATGGACGAAGCCTGAAGCGGGTTAACCCTCTCAATCGCGATCAATACTAAGGGGCGGGTCCGAAGCGGGCCCGCCCTTTGTGAATCCCTCTCATAAAAATCATGCAAAGTTTCAACCTTGCTCATAACGCCTTGGCCGCGCACACCCGCACCACGCGCGCACAGCAAGGCCTTCCCATGACCGACCGCCTCACCCATCTTCTGCAAACCCGCGACTGGCTTCTGGCCGATGGCGCGACCGGCACGACGCTGTTCAACATGGGCCTGCAATCGGGTGACGCGCCCGAGCTTTGGAACGTTGACCACCCCGACCGCATCGCGCGCCTATACAAAGGTGCGGTGGATGCGGGCTCGGACCTGTTCCTGACCAACACCTTCGGTGGCACCGCCGCGCGGCTCAAGTTGCACGACGCGCAGGGCCGCGTGTTCGAGTTGAACAAGGCGGGGGCCGAGATCGGGCGCGCGGTGGCCGATGCCGCCGGACGCCCGGTGAACGTAGCGGGCTCCGTCCGGCCTACGGGTGAAATCATGGCGCCGATGGGCGCGTTGACCCATGCGCTGGCTGTCGAGATGTTCCACGAACAGGCCGAGGGGTTGAAGACCGGCGGCGCCGATGTGCTCTGGGTCGAAACGATCAGCGCGCCGGAGGAATACAAGGCCGCCGCCGAGGCGGCGCGGCTGGCCGATATGCCGTTTTGCGGCACCATGAGCTTCGACACCGCGGGGCGCACCATGATGGGCCTGACCTCGATCGCCATGGCCCAGATGGTCGAAAAACTGGCCCACAAACCCATAGCCTTCGGGGCCAATTGCGGGGTCGGCGCATCCGACCTTCTGCGCACTGTCCTCGGCCTGCGGGCCAGCGGCACCGAGCGCCCACTGATTGCCAAGGGCAACGCGGGCATCCCGAAATATGTCGACGGCCACATCCATTACGACGGCCCGCCCGAATTGATGGCCCGCTATGCCGTTCTGGCGCGCGATTGCGGGGCGACGATCATCGGCGGATGCTGCGGCACGACACCCGATCACCTCGCCCGGATGCGCGAAGCCCTTGAAACCACGCCGCGCGGCGCGGCCCCAAGCCTTGAGACCATCACGGTCGAGCTTGGTGGTTTTTCGTCCGATGTGGACGGGACAGAGGCAGGATCCGGCCCCACCCGCGAACGTCGCGGTCGCCGCCGCGCGCGGGCTTGACGGCGGCGCGCGAGGCCGTGGAACACTGGCGGCGCGCGACAGCCACACTAATCGCGAGGGCCCACCCCATGACCACACGCGACGCGGCCTTCTGGGACAGGATCGCACCGAAATACGCCAAGGACGCCATCAGCGATCCGGCCGCCTATGAGGTCACGCTGGCCCGGATGCGCGCCCGTCTTGCGCCGGGGGCCAACGTGCTGGAACTTGGTTGCGGCACCGGGTCAACCGCGCTGGACCTTGCTGGCGGCGTTAGCACTTATCTGGGCACTGATATATCGGCGGGGATGATCGACATCGCGCGCGCCAAGCTGGGACCCGACGCGCCCGACGGCCTGTCGTTCGATGTGGCCCGCGCAGACACCCTGCCCGACGGCCCGTTCGATACCATCATCGCCCTGAACCTGCTGCATCTTGTGCGCGATCTCGACAGGCTCTTGGCGCAGGTGTTCGACGCCCTGCCGCCCGGAGGGCTGTTCATCTCGAAAACCGGGTTGATCTCGGACGGGGCGTGGTTCCTGCCGCTGGTGATCCCCGTGATGCGCGCGATCGGCAAGGCCCCTTATGTGCACAATCTGCGACAGGCCGAATTGGAGGCAATCTTGAAACGCGCGGGGTTCGAGTTGACGGAGACGCTCCTGCAACCCGACACCGCGCCACGCCTGTTCATCGTGGCGCGCAAACCCTGATCCGATGTCAGAACAACGCCAATTGGTCGCCCTCGGCCAACGGAACCTCGAACAGATCGCACCTCAGCGGCGGCAGCCGATCCGCCATGCCTGCCGCCCGCACCGCCCGCGCAAAGCGTTGTTGCAGAAGATCGGCCCAGATCCCTTCGCCGCGCATCCGCTTGCCGAATTCGGCGTCATACGCCCGGCCCCCATGCATATCGCGCAGCTTCGACATCACGCGGCCCTCACGCTCGGGATAATGCTCCGCCAACCAATCCTGCCAAAGCCCCGACACCTCCCGCGGCAGGCGCAGCGGGATCATGCTGGCCGCCACCGCGCCCGCATCACGCGCCGCGTCCACAATCGCCTCGATCTCGTGATCCGTCAGGCCCGGAACAATCGGCGCGGCCATCACGCGCACCGGCACACCCGCCCGGCTCAGCCGCTCGATGGTGGCAAGCCGCCGTGCGGGCGCGGGCACGCGGGGCTCCATCCGGCGCGCCAGATCGGGTTGCAACGTGGTGATCGACACCCCCACCCGCGCCAGCCCCGCCTGCCCCATCTCGCCCAGGATATCGATATCACGCTCGATCAGGCTGCCCTTGGTGGCGATGCCGACCGGATGGCGAAACCGCTGCAACACCTCCAAAACCCCGCGCATCACGCGGCGGTCCTTCTCGATGGGTTGATAGGCGTCGGTGTTGGGCCCGATGGCGATCACATCGCAGCGATAGGA
>CAZPJO010000101.1:0-3745 GCA_964586895.1 uncultured Roseicyclus sp. | reverse complement strand
CGGGCGACGCAATTCGGCCTCCAGCACCTGCGGCGCATCTGGCCGTGCGATCAACCGGGTCTCGAAATCAAGCCCCGGCGACAGACCCAGATAGGCATGCGTCGGACGCGCAAAACAATAGATGCAGCCATGCTCGCACCCCCGATACGGGTTGATCGAACGGTCGAACGAGATATCGGGCGAGGTGTTGCGCGTGATGATGCTGCGCGGTCGCTCGTCCGTGACCTCGGTCCGCAGCGGCTGCATTTCTTCTACAAGATCCCACCCATCATCCACCGCTTCCCGTTCGTGCCGCTCATATCGGGCCGATGCGTTGCTCAGGGCGGCGCGCCCAACGGGCCGGGATGTGGGGGAAACAGCCATGGCACAATATGGAACATTTGCAGAACATTCGCAAGACAGGTCGCCGCGCACGCGCCCCATGTCGCAATTCGCCATGTGCCACCCGTCGAAAAGATTACCAATTTTCAAAAGCCCAAGGTCCAACAAACCGGCGGACCCGCCATGGAGAAGCCCCATGTCCGATGAAGAAGACGACATCATCCTGTCCGAGCTCAGCGACGACGACCTCGTCGCCCAGATGTTCGATGACCTCTACGATGGCCTCAAGGAAGAGATCGAGGAAGGCGTCAACATCCTCCTCGACCGCAAATGGGAGCCCTACCGCATCCTGACCGAGGCACTGGGGGGCGGCATGACCATCGTCGGCAACGATTTCCGCGATGGCATCCTCTTCGTCCCCGAGGTGCTTATGGCCGCCAACGCGATTAAAGGCGGCATGGCGATCCTCAAGCCGCTCCTGATCGAAACCGGCGCGCCGCGTGTCGGCAAGATGGTGATCGGCACCGTCAAGGGCGACATCCACGACATCGGCAAGAACCTCGTGTCGATGATGATGGAGGGCGCGGGCTTCGAGGTCGTGGACCTTGGCATCAACAACGCGGTCGAGGCCTATCTCGAAGCGCTGGAGGCCGAAAAACCCGACATCCTCGGCATGTCCGCCCTGCTGACCACGACGATGCCCTACATGAAGGTGGTCATCGACACGATGAACGAACAGGGCATTCGCGACGATTACATCGTGCTGGTCGGCGGTGCGCCCCTGAACGAGGAATTCGGCAAGGCCATCGGGGCCGATGCCTATTGCCGTGATGCCGCCGTGGCCGTGGAAACCGCCAAGCAATTCGTGGCGCGCAAACACAATCAGCTCGCCGCTGGCGCCTGAGCCGCTGGCGCCCGCGCCACGACGCCACTAGCATTGACCCGCGCGGGATCATCTCGCGCGGGTTTTTCATTTGGGCAATGGTGGGGCGCGCGTGCAAATGCAGATCATCCTGACAGGACCGGAGGACGCCGCCCTGTTCGACCGCCTGCACCCGGATGTCTTCGACGCGGCCCTGCAGCCCGACCTCCTGCGCAGCTACCTCGCCGACCCGCGCCTGCACATGGCCGTGGCACGTATCGACGGACAGATCATCGGCATGATCACCGGCATGCATTACCACCACCCCGACAAACCGCCGCAGATGTGGATCAACGAGCTTGGCGTCGCCACCCCCTTCCGACGGCAGCGCATCGCCACCGCCCTCATCACCGCACTTTCCACGCATGCTGCAACACTGGCCTGCTCCGAGAACTGGGTCGTCGCCGACCCCACCGACGAGGCCGAGGGCTTCTACGAAAGCCTCGGGTGGACGCGCACCGGCACGCGCCTGGCGATGTTCAGCGCGCCACTCGCCCCATGATGCCCCCCCGCGACATCGCGCTGGCCCTTGTGGTGATCTTTGTCTGGGGCACCAACTTCTCGGCGATGAAACTGGCGCTCGACGCGCTGCCGCCGCTTCTGTTCGTGGGCCTGCGTTTTGCGATTCTTGTCCCGCTTATTTTCCTGTTCAAACGCCCTGCGCCGTGGCTCGCCATCCTTGGCGTGGGCGCACTCCTGAACATGGGCCAATTCGCGTTCCTGTTCTCCGCCATGCGTGCGGACGCCTCCGCCGGTCTCGCCTCGCTGCTGCTGCAAAGCCAGGCCCCGCTGACCATCCTTCTGGCGGCCCTGGTCTATGGCGAACGGGTCACGTGGCTGCAGGCCGCTGGCATCGCGCTGGCCTGCTCGGGTGTCGCCGCCTTCGCCCTGATCGGCGGCGGCAACATCACGCTTTGGGGCCTGACCCTCGTGCTTTGCGGGGCGCTGTCATGGGCCTGCGGCAACCTGATCCTGCGCCGCCTGCCCGGCGTTAACATGCTGGCGCTTTTCATCTGGGCCAGCCTTGTGCCACCGCTGCCCATGTTGGCGATGTCGCTGGCCATCGAGGGCCCCGCGCCGCTGGCCACCATCGCGGCCCTGAGCGCATCGGGTTGGAGCGCCGTCCTCTACGTCGCCATCGCCTCGACCATCGTGGGCTACTCGATCTGGGGCGCGCTCCTGTCGCGCCATCCGGCCGCGCAGGTCACGCCCTTCGCGCTTGGCATCCCGGTGGTCGGCATCGCCACCGCTGCCCTCATTCTGGGCGAACGGATCAGCCCGCCCGAGGCCCTCGCCGGCCTTGTCATCCTGGCCGGGATCGCGCTGGCCGTCCTGGCCCCGCGCCTGACCCGCAGACCGCGTTAATCCGTCGCGCTTGGCGCTTGGAAAAACCGCCCCATCTCGCGCTCAGCACAACAACTCAGGACACGCTGACATGAGCCTCCAATTCCGAATTCTCTTTGGCCTTTTCTTCCTAGGCCTCGCAGGCTCCGCGCTCCTGCTGTGGCTGGTCCTCGCCTGGGGCAACGGCTTCTGGGCCATGGCCGCACCGCTTGGCGTCGGCGGCTTGCTCAGCGTCCTGACGTGGAGCTTTTTGCGCAAGCTCTGACACGCAAAAGGCGGGCCGCATCGCTGCGACCCGCGAAAATTTAACACGCAACTCGCTCAGGCGCTGCGCTTCTCCAGATACACCACCGTGGCCGCGGCAACGACGCCGTAGAGCACATGACCGGCCAGCGCGACCCAGGTGATCCGGGCAAAGCCAAGGAACGCCGGGTTGCCAGCGACCCAAGCGATGAAACCAATCGCAAAGACCCACAAAGCCGCGCCATAAAGCGCCGATGCGAGGGTCCAATGCAGGCCCGGGACAACTTTCGCGAAGATCGGCCGCGCGATGAACATCCAGCCCACCGGATAGGCGATCATACCCACCAGAAACAGGTGCATCAGGTTGCCGTAAGGCGCCCCATTGGGCAGGCCAAGCGCGCCCAGAAACCCGCGTGCCAATCCGACCGGCGCAAGCCCGCCAAGGCCCAAAAGCGGCGCGACCACCTTGCCCCAGATGTCGAACGCCATCGACGCCGCAGCCCCCGACAGCAGGATCAACACAAGCGTGTCAAAGGTGATGCGCGGAAGTGCGGAAGATGTCGTGTTGGTGGATGCTATTGCCATTGTGTCGGTCCCTTTCGGTATAATGTCGGTGGCGCTGTCGCCGTGTGTCTTGTCTGGGACCACAATCGCCCCGGGGGCCGCTCGGCTCAATTGACGCCCCTGTGAGCGCACGCGCCCGTGAAAGGTGTGACAATGCACGTCAGTGATGAAAATTTGGTCAACCTCGGCATGGATGCACCGCAAAAAGCGCAAATCCTGCTGCTGGCCTGCGGTGCGCTCGCCCACGAAGTGCTTGCTTTGAAACGGATAAACGGCTGGGATCACCTCGATCTGCACTGCCTGCCCGCCAAATTGCACAACACGCCCGACCTGATCCCCGATGCCGTCGCC
>CAZPJO010000100.1:6075-8479 GCA_964586895.1 uncultured Roseicyclus sp. | reverse complement strand
GGGTTTGGGGTGGAGCCGAAAATCGCACTGTGTTCGGGCAGTCAGTTCGGCAATCTCGACAGTGACAGCGGGCAGCGGATGCGCGCGGCTCTGGCGCTTCTGGACAGTGAGGCACGCGATTTCGTCTATGAGGGCGAGATGCATGTCGACAGCGCGCTGGACCCCGAATTGCGCGCCCGCGTGTTCCCGAATTGCCGCCTGGAAGGTGCTGCCAATGCGTTGGTGTTTGCGTCGACGGATGCGGCCGGAGCGACGCGGAATATCCTGAAGATGAAGGCCAACGGGTTGGAGGTCGGCCCGATCCTGATGGGGATGGGCAACCGGGCGCATATCGTGACGCCGTCGATCACGGCGCGCGGGTTGCTCAACATCTCGGCGCTGGCGGGAACACCGGTCAGTCACTACGGGTGACGGGCCCAT
Organism: uncultured Roseicyclus sp.; assembly: GCA_964586895.1. Lineage (GTDB taxonomy): Bacteria > Pseudomonadota > Alphaproteobacteria > Rhodobacterales > Rhodobacteraceae > Gymnodinialimonas. The sequence continues at coordinate 8,059 of CAZPJO010000100.1, read as the reverse complement.
GGCGCGCGGGGTATGGCCGAGGTGTCGCAGTTCGGGCGCAAAGCCGGTTGGCGGGAGAAATTTCGCTGACACCGGGCGCGGGCTGGTCGCATAGTCCGGCCATGACCGACCCCAACGCGCCGCCCGACCGAAGGCCCGACCAAACGCCCGACCGAACGCCGGATGCGCGTAGCCTTTCGGATGCCGGGGACGACCCGCGCAGCCTGCGCCACCTGAGTCATGATATCCGCGCCGCGATGTCGGACGTGATCGGAGGCTTGCGGCTTGTCGATCCCACACGGCTCGACCCGCAGACGCAGACCCAGATTGACCGGGTGCGGGCCGCCGCCGATACGCTGGCCGCCCTTGTGGATCATGTGCTGTTCGAGGCCGCCGGTGAGCGCCCGACCATACGCGATGTCGGGCCGGTGGTGCTTGAGGATTGGCTGCACGGGCTTGCGCAGCGGTGGCGGGGACCTGCCGCCGAACAGGACCGCACATTCCGGATCATCCGCGAAGGGCGCTTGCCCGCGCGCCTGAAGGTCTCGCCCGTGGCGTTGACGCGGGTGGTGGGCAATCTTGTTGCGAATGCGTTGCGGCACGTATCGCATGGCGATGTCGATGTCAGGATCAGCGCCTTGCCCGACGGCGCGGTCGAGGTCGAGGTTTGCGACGAAGGCCCGGGATTTCCCGAGGCGGTGCTTGAGGGGCGCGCGCCGCGTCAGCCCGGCGCAACGGCGGGGTCGGGCCTGGGTCTGCGGATCGCGCGGGATCTGTCGCGGGAATTGGGCCTTGCCCTGACGCTTCACAACCGCGCCGAGGGGACGGGTGTGGCGGGCGCGCGCGCGATGTTGCGGATCGGTCGCGAGCTGACGGACGACACGGAAATGCCCTATGGGCCGAGCCAGAATGTCGACCTGTCGGGGCTGCGGTTGCTGGTGGCCGAAGACAACCTGACCAACCAGACCATTCTGCGCCATATGCTGGAGCCGATGGGGGCCCAGACGGATTTCGTGGAAGACGGCCGGTCGGCCCTGCGCGCGCTGAGCGAGGTGCCGTATAACCTTGCGCTGCTTGATATCGAGATGCCGGAGATGTCCGGCCTTGAGGTGATGGAAGCGGTGCGTGCGATGCCCGGCAAGGTCGCGGCGATGCCGCTTGTGGCGATCACCGCCTATGTCCTGCGCGACAACCGCGAGGCAATCTATGCCGCGGGCGCCGACGGGATCATCGGCAAGCCGGTGCCCTCGGCCGAGGATCTGGGCCGCGCGATCCTGCGCCATGTGGGCGACGCCACGCAGGGGAACGGCGACACTGGCCAGCCGGTGTTGAGCGAGGATACGTTTCTGGATCGCGGGCGCATGGACCGCCTGCTTGAGGCCGCGGGTCCGGACGGACGGGCGGAATTGTTGCAGCGTCTGGGCGAGGATCTTGCCGTGACGCTGGAGGCGATGGACCGGGCCGTGGCCCAGAACGATACCGCCGAGATGCGTGCGCAGACCCATATCCTGATCGCGATTTCGGGCGCGGTCGGCGCGGATCGGTTGTGCCACAATGCCGAGACGCTCAACATCGCGGCCAAGCGCCATTCGGCGGAAAGGTTCGCGGTGCTTGTCCCGCCGATCCGGGCCGATCTGGTGGCTTTGATCGAAGAAGTGGCGCAGCGTCGGGCGAACGATAGCGCCGGGGCGTGACGCCTTGCGCTTGGGCCGCGCGGGCCGCAAGGTGCGCAAACCCACGATCCACAACCCCACAGGTGTTCCCTTGGCTGAGCCTCTCCTCCCCCATGCGGCGCGGGTGCGCGGAAATGCCCATGCGCCCTATTCCAACTTCAAGGTGGGCGCGGCGCTGCGCTCGGTCGAAGGGCGGGTGCACCTGGGCTGTAACGTCGAAAACGTGGCCTATCCCGAAGGCACCTGCGCCGAGGCGGGCGCGATTGCGGCGATGATCGCGGCGGGTGACACGCGCATCGCCGAGGTTGCCGTAATCGCCGACAGCCCGACAC
>CAZPJO010000100.1:1996-6065 GCA_964586895.1 uncultured Roseicyclus sp. | reverse complement strand
GCCCGACACCGGTGCCGCCCTGCGGCGGGTGCCGTCAGAAGCTGGCGGAATTTGCCGATGGCGATGTGAAGGTGACGATGGGCACGACCGCGGGGGCAAGCGAAACGGTCACGGTCGCGGATCTTTTGCCCGGGCAATTCACCCTTGGGCACATGTCCGGGACGACATGAGTGACGCACGCACCATTCTTCTGAAGCTGCGCGAGGGCGCGCGGCTGACCGAGGCGGAGCTGTTCTGGTTTGCCGAGGGCCTCGCGACCGGAGAGGTCAGCGATGCGCAGGCCGGTGCCTTTGCGATGGCGGTCTGCCAGCAGGGGCTTGGCGAGGCGGGGCGCGTGCACCTGACCAATGCGATGCGCGAAAGCGGGCGCAAGTTGAAATGGCGGCTCGACGGCCCGGTCCTGGACAAGCATTCGACCGGGGGGGTGGGTGATTGTGTGTCGCTGATCCTGGCGCCGGCGCTGGCGGCCTGCGGGGCGTTTGTGCCGATGATCTCGGGTCGGGGGCTTGGCCACACGGGCGGGACGCTTGACAAGCTGGAGGCGATCCCGGGCTACAATGTCGATGTGAACCCCGACGATTTGCAGGAGATCGTGGCCGATGTCGGATGCGCGATCGTGGGGGCGAGTGCGGATATCGCACCCGCCGACAAGCGGCTTTATGGGGTGCGGGATGTGACGGGCACGGTGGCGTCGCTTGACCTGATCACGGCGTCGATCTTGTCCAAGAAGCTGGCGGCGGGGTTGGAGGCGCTTGTCCTTGACGTGAAGGTCGGCACGGGGGCGTTCATGGGCGCGGCGGACGAGGCGCTTGCGCTGGCGGAGGCGTTGGTGCGCACGGCGCAGGGCGCGGGGTGCATGACAACGGCCTTGGTCACGGATATGAACCAGCCGCTTGCCACGAACGCGGGCAACGCGTTGGAGGTCATCAAGGTGATGGAGGTCCTGACCGGGGCCGATGCGGCGTCGGATTTGTTCACCCTCGCCAAGGCGTTGGGCGGCGAGGTTCTGGCGCTTGGGGGGCTGGCCGAGGATGCGGCGGATGGCGAGACGCGGGTCGAACGGGCCATCGCAAGCGGGGCTGCGGCGGATGCCTTTGGCGAAATGGTGGCGGAACTGGGCGGCCCGTCGGATTTCGTGGAGCGCTGGCCCGATCGCCTGCCTGCGTCGCGGGTGATGATGGACATCCATGCCGGAGAGCCGGGCGTGGTGTCGGGGATTGACACGCGCGCCTTGGGCGAGGTTGTGGGGACACTTGGCGGCGGGCGAAAGACGGAAGCCGACCGGATCGACCTTGCCGTGGGCCTGAGCGATATCGCGCGGATCGGGATGGCGGTTGACGGGGAGGTGCCGCTGGCGCGGATCCATTGCGCCACCGAAGAGGCGGGCCGCGCGGTTGCGGCCAAACTGCGCAAGGCGTTCAAGCTTTCGGATCGCGCGGTCAAGCCGCCGCCCCTTATCCACGAAAGGGTCGCGTAATGGCGCGCGCGTTTCTTGTGGTGATGGATTCGGTGGGCATCGGCGGCGCGCCGGATGCGGGCGATTTCTTCAACGACGGCGTGCCGGACACGGGCGCGAACACGTTGGGCCACATCGCGCAGGCCTGCGCCGAGGGACGGGCCGAGGACGGGCGCAGCGGGCCGCTCCGGATGCCGGTTCTGGACGCGCTGGGGCTTGGTGCGGCGCTACGGCTGGCGTCGGGGGCGCGGGGCGCGGGCCTTGATGCATTGCCCGGGGGGCTTTGGGGGGCGGCGCAAGAGGTCTCGCCCGGCAAGGACACGCCCACGGGACATTGGGAATTGGCCGGCCTTCCGGTGCCATGGGAATGGAGCTATTTCCCCGACAAGATGGACTCGTTTCCGCCCGAGGTGGTGGCGGAGGTGCGCCGCCTTGCGGGCACCGGGGGCATCCACGGCAACCAGCATTCCAACGGCGTGAAGGTGATCGACGATTTCGGCGCACAGCATCAGAAGGACGGTTGGCCGATTTGTTATACCTCCGCCGACAGCGTGTTTCAGATTGCGGCCCACGAGGAGAGTTTCGGGCTTGAGCGGTTGCTGGCGCTTTGCGAGGGGCTGGCGCCGATGTTGCACAAGATGCGGGTCGGTCGGGTGATTGCGCGGCCCTTTGTGGGTGCGCCGGGGGATTACACACGGACATCGAACCGGCGCGATTACGCGATTGAACCGCCCGCGCCGACGCTTCTGGATTGGGCGGCGGACGACGGGCGCGCGACCTACGCGATCGGCAAGATCCGCGATATCTTTGCCGGGCGCGGGGTGGGGCATGTGGCCAAGGGGCCGGACGCGGAGTTGATGGGGCATCTGGCTGAGGCCGTGGCGGAGGCCGAGAACGGCAGCCTGACTTTCGCCAATTTCGTGGAATTCGACAGCCTTTACGGCCACCGGCGCGATATCGCGGGCTATGCGCGGCATCTGGAATGGTTCGACGCGCGCCTTGCGCCGGTTCTGGCGGGGCTGCGGCCCGATGATCTGATGATCTTTACCGCCGATCACGGCAACGACCCGAGCTGGGCCGGGACGGATCATACGCGCGAGCGGGTGCCGGTGCTTGCGGCGGGGCCGTATTCGGGGCAAATCGGGATCCGTGGATTTGTGGATGTGGGCGCGTCCGTCGCGGCGCATCTGGGCCTGAGCGCGCACGGCGCGGGGGAGAGTTTTCTGTGAAAGAGCTGCCGAAGATCGAGCTGCACCTGCACCATGAGGGCGCCGCGCCGCCTGCGTTTATCCGGGGGCTGGCCGCCGAGAAAAACATCGACCTGAGCGGGATCTTTCGCGAAGACGGCAGTTATGCCTACCGCGATTTCAACCACTTTCTGTCGGTCTATGAGGCGGCGACCTCGGTCCTCACGGGGCCGGAGGAATTCGCGCGCCTGACCCGGGCGGTGTTGGAGGACAGCGCGGCGCAGAGTGTGATCTATACCGAAACCTTCCTGAGCCCGGATTTCTGCGGCGGCGGCGATGTGACGGCGTGGCGCGAGTATCTGGCGGCGATGGTGGAGGTCGCGCGCGAGGCCGAACGCGATATGGGCATCACATGGCGCGGGATCGTGACATGCATCCGCCATTTCGGGCCGGAGAAAGCACGCCCGGCGGCGATTTGTGCGGCGGAGACGGCGGGCGATTTCATCGTGGGATTCGGCATGGCGGGCGACGAGATGGTCGGCCATCAACGCGACTACATGTGGTCGTTCGATTGCGCGCGCGAGGCGGGATTGGCCCTGACCACCCATGCGGGCGAATGGGGTGGCGCGGCCTCGGTCCGTGAGGCGGTGGAGGATATCGCACCGGCCCGGATCGGGCACGGGGTGCAGGCGATTGACGACCCCGCGCTGTGCGACGTGCTGGCCGAACGGGAGATCGTGTTGGAGGTTTGCCCGGGCTCGAACGTGTTCCTGGGCGTCTACCCGACGCTGGAGGCGCATCCGATCCAGCGGCTGCGCGAGCGGGGGGTGAAGGTCACGGTTTCAACCGACGATCCGCCATTTTTCCGGACGGATATGACCCGAGAATACGAGGGCCTGGCGCGCGTGTTCGGATGGGGCGAAGAGGAGTTCGCCGAGATCACCGAAACGGCGCTTGCGGCGGCCTTTTGCGACAATGATACCAAAGACAGAGTGCGGGAGCGTATGACATGAGTGAGCATCTGACCGTGGTGGAACACCCGTTGGTGCAGCACAAGCTGACCCTGATGCGAGACAAAGAGTGTTCGACCAAGAGCTTTCGGCAATTGCTACGCGAAATCAGTCATTTGCTAGCCTATGAGGTGACGCGTGACCTGCCGCTGACCACGATGAATGTGGACACGCCGCTGGAGCCGATGCAGGCGCCGACGATTGCGGGAAAGAAGCTTGCGCTGGTGTCGATCCTGCGGGCGGGCAACGGGTTGCTAGATGGTATTCTTGAGTTGATCCCGAACGCGCGGGTGGGGTTCGTGGGGCTTTACCGCGACCCCGAGACGCTGCAACCGGTGCAGTATTATTACAAGGTGCCCGAGGCGATTGGCGAACGGCTGACGCTCCAAAGTGACACTTCGAATCATTCAACGTCC